>JBEANX010000573.1:0-2717 GCA_041165245.1 Pseudomonadota bacterium | reverse complement strand
CCGAGTGCCCCTTGTCGCCCCGTGCGATGGAATAGATCGCAGCCACCGCATTGTGAACAGACAAGGCAAAACTGCTTGGAGAAAGCGCCTGCTGGTTCACCAGATCGCCCAACATGGCCAGGGAGCGAGTGGCATCGCCATAGCGCGACGCAAAGACCATGGGCACCTGATCACCGGCGGCCTGACACCAATAAGCCACCTGGCAGGCCGCTCGCCCCGAGCGCTCGACGCGACGCCGCACCATGGCAGGCATCTCAGGCAGAGACGGGACTTCCGTCATCCAGGCGCCAGGCTGGCGAGCAGGTGCGATGGCCCAATCGAGCCAATCTTGTCGGGTGCTCAAGCCATCGGCACAGGCTGCCCAATCGCGAACGACAAAATTAAAACGCACATCCCACCTGCACTGACGCCCCTGTGATTCTCGGGCTCATCATCAGATGAAATCGTGCTGTGGCCCGTTTAGCACCGACGTGGCTGTCGGTGCCTATGTTTGACACGCATTCTAATCGAGCTCCCGCCCCGCTCCTCAACGCCCAGCCTCATGGACATTGACGGGCATGAGGCCTCACCGACGCGCTTCAGGTTCAAAAACATCCACCCGATCGGTGATCAGCCCATCCAGACCAGATGCCCACAGGGCCTGGGCTCGGTCTGCATCGTTCACGGTGTAGGTGAGCACCTTCAGGCCTTGCGCATGAGCTTGGCCAATGACATCGGCATTGAGCATGGCGTGATGCGGCACCACCGCCGCGCAGCCCAGCTGGGCCGCAGCTTCCAGCCAGGTCGCACTGGGCCCCTCCAGCAGCAACGCACGCGTTTGCTCCGGGCAAGCCGCCTGGGCAGCGGCCAGCGCCTCCACCTTGAAGGAGCTGAGCACCGGAGCGACAGCACCTTGCGGCCACAAACGCGCCACGGCCTCGGCCACTGCCTTGCCTGTTTCGGCCTCACGCCCAGGGCAAGGCTTGATCTCCAGGTTCACCATCAGGCCATTGGCATGGAGCCAGGCGGCCAGGGTGTTGAGGCTCAACAGCGGCTCGCCCGTGTAGGGCGCGCTGTGCCAGCCCCCTGCATCGAGGCGCTGCAAATCGGCCCAATTCATGGCCTGGGCAGGACCATGACCCGAAGTGGTGCGATTCAACTCGTCGTCATGCAGCAGGTAGAGCTGCCCGTCGGCGCTGAGCTTGACATCGCACTCGAACATGCGAAACCCATGCGCCTGCCCCAGCCTGAAAGCGGCCAGCGTGTTCTCCGGCGCCAGCTTGCCGGCTCCACGGTGGGCGATCCAGCGGGGATAGGGCCAGGCGCCCAGCGCCTTGTTCAATGCATTCATGGGCGCAGCATAGCGTCATTGCGTGAGGTGCCGACAAGGGCCCGATGGCTTGAGAATGCGGCAAAAATGCACCTCGATACGGGCCTTCGCCCAGTGCTTGACCTGGCCTTGCCCGGCGTCAGGGCATGGGGGGTGCGGTAACATCGACCCTCAGGCGCGAAACACCCACTTTTTCTGTGAGCCTGGGTCCTGCAACCCTCCGGTTGAACCCAGGCGACTCGATCTTTTGTCAAACACGGGCCCTTCGCACCTGGCGAATTCATGAACGCACCCACTGAGCTGACCCACATGACCGCCCAGGCCGCCGACGCACATGCCGACGGCCAGCCCCGCCTGCGCGAGATTCCCTACAACTACACCTCCTTCTCCGACCGCGAGATCGTCCAGCGCCTGCTGGGCCAGCGTGCCTGGGAAGTGCTGAGCCTGCTGCGCACCGAGCGCCAGACCGGCCGCTCTGCCCGCATGCTCTACGAAGTGCTGGGCGACATCTGGGTGGTGCAACGCAACCCCTACCTGCAGGACGACCTGCTGGACAACCCCAAGCGCCGTGGCCAGCTGATCGACGCCCTGCACCACCGCCTGGGCGAGGTCGACAAGCGCCGCACGCCCGGCCTGGACGCCTCGCGTGACGCCAATGTGGGCGAACTGCTGGTCGCCGCAGGCGCTGCGGTCGATCGCTTTGCCAAACAGTTTGACGAACTGGCTGCCCTGCGCGAGCGCGCCACCAAGGCCCTGGGCCGCGTCACCAAAGCCGACAACATCAAGTTCGATGGCCTGAGCCGCGTCTCGCACGTGACCGACGCCACCGACTGGCGGGTGGAATACCCCTTCGTGGTGCTCACACCCGACACCGAAGAAGAAATGGCCGGCCTGGTCAAGGGCTGCGTCGAGTTGGGCCTGACCATCATCCCGCGTGGGGGTGGCACTGGCTACACCGGCGGCGCCGTGCCGCTGACCTGGAAGAGCGCGGTCATCAACACCGAAAAGCTCGAGGCCATGACCGAGGTCGAGATGGTCTCGCTGCCGGGTGTCGAACAGCCCGTGGCCACCATCTGGACAGGTGCCGGTGTGGTCACCCAACGCGTGGCCGATGCGGCCGAGCGCGGCGGCTTCGTCTTCGCGGTCGACCCCACCTCTGCCGAAGCCTCGTGCGTAGGCGGCAACGTGGCCATGAACGCAGGCGGCAAAAAAGCCGTTCTGTGGGGCACTGCGCTGGACAACCTGGCCAGCTGGCGCATGGTGACGCCGCAGGCTGAGTGGCTGGAAGTGACCCGTATCAACCACAACATGGGCAAGATCCATGACGTGGACGTCGCGAGTTTTGAGTTGCAGTATTTCAAGGCAAATGGCAAGACACCGATTCGCAGTGAACGTCTGGATATTCCCG
>JBEANX010000572.1:0-7334 GCA_041165245.1 Pseudomonadota bacterium | reverse complement strand
TGGTGAGAGGGTTGAGTAGCAGGGGACAGCAGTGGACAGTGCTAGGCGGTAGCGGGCAGCAACGGCAAGCGACGAGCGTCCGGTGACGCGCCTTGACCTCGCCTTGACGGCCGGCCCGAATCAGATCGGCAACGCCACGAGGTCGTGCCCCTCGGCCGCGACGATGCTTGCTTGCGTGAACTCGCCCACCTTCAGCGTCTTGCTCGCCTTTTGCGGCGGCAGCAGGCGCACGGTGCCATCGATCTCGGGCGCATCGGCATAGCTGCGGCCCACACCGCCCTTGCGGCCCATGGCCGGCGCACTGTCCACCAACACCTGCATGGTGGCGCCCACGCGGCTTTGCAACTTGGCAATCGACACCTCTTCAGCCACCGCCATGAATTGGGCACGGCGCTCTTCGCGCAAGGCGTCTGGCAAGGCACCGGGCAACTCATTGGCCGGTGCGCCTTCGATCGGCGAGTAAGCAAAGCAACCCGCACGGTCGATCTTGGCCTCGCGCAGGAAGTCGAGCAGGTAGTCGAACTCTTCCTGGGTTTCGCCTGGGAAGCCGGCGATGAAGGTGGAGCGCACCACGATCTCGGGGCAAGCCTCGCGCCAGCGCAGCAAGCGCTCGATGTTCTTCTCACCGTTGGCGGGGCGCTTCATGCGCTTGAGCATGTCAGGGTGGGCGTGCTGGAAGGGCACGTCCAGGTAAGGCAGGATCAAACCTTCGGCCATCAAAGGCAGGATCTCGTCCACATGTGGGTAGGGGTAGACATAGTGCAGGCGAACCCAAGCGCCGTATTGGTGCGCCATGGTGCCGATCTGCTCTGCCAGGTCGAACATGCGGGTCTTGACCGGCTTGCCGTCCCAAAAACCAGTGCGGTACTTCACGTCCACGCCGTAGGCGCTGGTGTCTTGGCTGATGACCAGCAGCTCTTTCACGCCCGATTCAAACAGCGCACGCGCTTCGTTCAGCACATCGCCGATGGGGCGCGAGACCAGGTCGCCGCGCATGCTGGGGATGATGCAAAAGCTGCAGCGGTGGTTGCAGCCCTCAGAGATCTTGAGGTAGGCGTAATGGCGGGGCGTGAGCTTGATGCCGGCCACGCCACGCGCTTCGGGCACCAGGTCGATGAACGGATCATGAGGCTTGGGCACGTGCAGGTGCACGGCGTCCATCACTTCTTGGGTGGCGTGGGGCCCTGTCACGGCCAGCACCTTGGGGTGGATCTGGCGGATCAGGTTTCCGCCGCTTTCGCCCGTCTTGGCGCCCAGGCAGCCCGTGACGATGACCTTGCCGTTTTCGGCCAGGGCCTCGCCAATGGTGTCCAGGCTTTCCTTGACCGCGTCGTCGATGAAACCACAAGTGTTCACGATGACCAGGTCAGCGCCCTGGTATTGCTTGCTGGTTTCATACCCTTCGGCGCGCAATTGCGTGAGGATCAGCTCGGAATCGGTCAGCGCCTTGGGGCAGCCCAGCGATGCAAAAGCAATTTTGGGGGCCGCGCCAGAGGTTGCGGGCAAGGAAGGGGTCTGTTCGGTCGTCATGGGGCCGCATTGTCCGGGAAATTGGCCAGCTTGTGCGCCCCCAAGGCCAAGGCCGCAGTGATCAACCCCTCGCGCGAGTGGCTGCGGCCTTCATGAAGTCACGCCACAATGGGCGAACACATCATTCACGGAGACCTTCCTTGGCCGCCACCAGTTTGCTTGCCCTGATCGACGACATCGCCACCGTGCTGGACGACATCGCCGTGATGTCCAAAGTCGCTGCGAAAAAGACCGCCGGCGTGCTGGGTGATGACCTCGCCTTGAACGCCGAGCAGGTGGCAGGCATCCGGGCTGAGCGCGAACTGCCTGTGGTCTGGGCCGTGGCCCTGGGTTCGCTGAAGAACAAGGGCATCCTGGTGCCGGCTGCCTTGGCCATCAGCGCATTCGCCCCCTGGTTGATCACCCCCTTGCTGATGGTGGGCGGCGCCTACCTGTGCTTCGAAGGCTTTGAAAAGCTGGCCCACAAATACCTGCACCCGGCAGGCGAGGACGACCAGCACCACAAAGCCCTGACCCAAGCCTTGGTCAACCCAGAGGTGGACATGGTGGCCTTTGAGAAAGACAAAGTCTCGGGCGCCATCCGCACGGACTTCGTCCTCTCGGCCGAAATCATCGCCATCACGCTGGGCGTGGTGCAAAACCAGCCCTTCACCCAGCAGGTGATCGTGGTGGCCGGCATTGCCTTGGTGATGACCGTGGGCGTCTACGGCATCGTGGCCGCGATCGTGAAAATGGACGATGTGGGCCTGTATTTGAGCCGCTTGAAAGCGCAGGGCTTGCTGATGGACGGCGTGCGGCGATTTGGCCTGGGCTTGGTCTCCGCTGCAGCGCCCCTGATGAAGCTGCTGGCCGTGGTGGGCACCGTGGCCATGTTCATGGTGGGCGGCGGCATCGTCACCCACGGCATCCCGGGTGCGCATGACTTCAACCACCATGTGCAAGATTTGCTCACTCCTTTGCCCTCGGTGGGGCCGCTGCTCTCCACCATCGCTCCCTCGCTGCTGGACACCATTGGCGGCGTGATCGTGGGCGCGATCACCGTGGTGCTGTGGACCGTGCTGAGCAAAGTGCTCAAGCGAGATTGAAATGGGCAGCACCTCACTTTTCCCCTCACTCGTGGCCTGGTTGGTCGATCTCGATGAAGCCTGGCCCACCGAGGTGCTGTCCGTGCAGGAACTCGAACGCTCGGCCTTGTTCGTGCATGCGGTTGACGCCCAACGTTACCGCGCCGCCCACTCGGCCTTGCGTGTGCTGCTGGCCCGGGCCTCGGAACTTGGCGTGCAAAGCATCCAGATCGACACTCTGCCCCAGGGCAAACCAGTGATGTCGGCTCAGGCGCATGGCCATTTGGCACAGCCGTTCAGCCTCAGCCACAGCGGCGGGCTGGGCGTGGTGCTGCTGGGTGAGGGCATGCCCACAGGTGAACTCGCGCAACCCATTGGTGTGGATGTAGAGCTCATGGCCCAGCGCATGGGCATGGCGGCCATGATGGGCCAGTACATGTCAGAGGACGAGTGCATGGCCCTGCTGGCCATGCCCGCTGCCGAACGAGACCTGGCTGCCCTGCGCTGCTGGACGCGCAAAGAAGCCGTGCTCAAGGCCCTGGGATGTGGCTTGGCGTGCGACCCCAGGCACATCACGGTCGGCCTGGATGCTGGCGAGACGGTTCTGCCAGCCATGCTGATTCAAGAGGGTTTGAAAGCCGTCGGTCGCGTGGGGCAGGCAGCTTTTGTGAGCACCACGGAAGTGATCATCCACCTGCAAAGCGGCCAGGCTTTTGAGGCCATGCTCTCAGGCGCGATGCTGTTGCCTCAGGGCGCACATGCCGTGCCCACTGGGCTGCGGCTGACGCTCAGGGCAGCCAGTCGATCTGGTGACCCAGCTTGAGCACCTTGGTGGCCAAGTAGCGCTCGTTCTCGGCGTGGGTTTCGATGCGGGCGGGCACGCGTTCGACGATCTTGACGCCATGTTGCTCCAACGTGGCCATCTTGCGCGGGTTGTTGGTGATCAGGCGCACGCCTGTCACACCCAACTGATCGAACATGCGGGCAGCCACTTCGAAGTTGCGCAAATCAGGTGCAAAGCCCAAGCGCAAGTTGGCCTCGACCGTGTCCAGGCCTTCGTCTTGCAGCGCATAGGCGCGCAGCTTGTTGGCCAGGCCAATGCCACGACCTTCCTGGCGCAAATAGAGCACCACGCCACGGCCTTCATCGCCGATCTGTTGGAGCGCCGAATGCAACTGGGGGCCGCAATCGCAACGCAGTGAGGCAAAAACGTCACCCGTCATGCATTCACTGTGCACACGCGCCAGGGCCGTGCCCGCCACGTCGCCCATCACCATGGCCACGTGCTCTCGGCCTGTGCTCTCTTCGAAAAAGAGCTTCATGGTGAAGGTGCCATAGGGCGTGGGCACACGGCCTTCGGAGATGAAGGTGACCTGTGTGGCCTGCGGGGCCTTGTCGGCAGCCTGGGGCGGGATCGCAGTGATCTGGGGGACTTGGGTGCTCATCAGCGGTGGGTCATTGTTCTGGCGCCATTCATCGCAGGCTCAGGCTGGTCAGAAGACCGGCGTCGGGCTGCTCCTGTACCCAGATGGCAGTCAAGTGCTTGGCTGCGAGGCAACCCAGCCCTTCAAGGCTCGGCGCCATCTGGCCCAAGTCCTGACAGGCAAGCACATATTTTACCAAATGGGCGTCCGGACGTGTGCAGGCCTGCGCGAATAGGCCCTCGAACGTCTCATCCCTCACGGGTTCCCCCCCGCTCAGGGCTGGGGCCATGGCTTTCGCGGGCAAAGCCCCCGAGCCAATCACGGCTCTGAAGGCTGCCACTTGCAAAGTGGCCATGGCCAAGGCCTGGTGGCGCTCCAGCGCGCCCAGGCTGGCCAGGTGCCAAGCGGCCATGGGCAAGGTCAAGGCGTGTGTCCAGCCATATTTGGCCTTGGCAGGCGCATCTTCCAGCATGGATCGCAAGGGCACCTCGCACACGGCCGCCATGCAAGCAAGCCACAGGCTTTCAGACGACTCGAGCGCCTGCGCTTGGGGGATCAGAGGCATGAGATCGCGCGCCATGCCAGCGTCAAGTGCCTGCTGCACGATGGCCTGGATGCTGCCACTCACCGCACCCGGCAGCGGACGCAAGGCCAGCAAGGCCGTACGCAAAGCGCCAGGGGCCTCGGGGGCTGAGCCGGGCCGGGTGGGCGCATTCGCCTGCAGACGCTCCGCCGGCACCCGATGCATGGGCGCGCGCGCCAGTTCACCTGCGTACAAAGGCAGGGCTTGAAGTGCCTGTGCAGCCAAGCTGGGCACCGCTTCCACCACATGGGCCAGGTGCGACAAAAACAGCGCTGCATGAGCGCCGCAAGGCAGTCGCAGGCTCCAATCTGGCGCCAGAGCCTTGATCACATCCAAAGGGAAATGGCTCAATGCCACTTGTTTCGCCGCGGCCTGGGCGCCTTGAACATCACCGGCATCAATGGCCGCCTGCATCGACTGAATGCCATGACCCGCATGGCCTGGCGCATCGGTCTGAGAGGCCAGCAAGCCTTGCTCGCGGTAAGCCAGTGCCGTGGCCACTGCTTGCAAGCGCGCCACGCCACGGGTGGCCTCACTCCAAGCCGATTGACAGGCTGAATCGATGCGCATGCGCGCCATCAGCTCCAGCGGCGCATGCATGGCAAAACTGTCGTGCACGCGCTTGGTCTTGCTGACCTCGGCCAAACAGGCTCGCATGCTGCGAAGCCCTTGCGGGTCATCCTGCCAATCGAAGCCGTCAAGCGCCCACAGCAGCGCCGGGTTTTGGCCCAGGCGTTCCACGGTGAGTTCAAGCGGCAACAACAAAACGAGTTCTCGGGAATTGATCAGCGTCAGGGCATTCTGGGCGCCAGATTCCATTCAGGTGAAGTGCTTTCCCTCTTTCGCGTGCAACGGGGCTTGTTCTAGGCTTGGCATTCGTCCATCTGTTTTTGCTTTGCCATGCATGCTTCACCTTTGACGGCCGTCGCGGCCTGCCCGGAACTGAACCTGATCGCCTCTGGTGGGTACGACGGCAAAGTGCAGATGTGGACGGAATCGCTGACGCCGCTGTGGTCCTTCCATGCGGCTGACTTGGTCAACCATGTGCGCTTCAGCCCCGATGGGCAATCGCTGGCCGTGGCTGCAGCCGATGGCTTTGTCTACGTGCTTGACAGCCGCTCTGGCGCCACGCGCGCCCAATTGGGCCCGCACCGTGACGACGTCAACGCTGTGGCGTGGCACCCACAGGGCCGCTTGCTGGCCTGCGTGATGGACGCCAAAGACGCCCGTGTGGCCGTGTGGGACGTTCGCACCGGCCAGGAACAGGCGCCCCTGATCGGCCATGAACACGGCATCTTCGCCCTGGCATTCGACCCCACCGGGCGCGAGTTGGTCACCGCCGCGGAAGACGGCACCTGCCGCATCTGGGATTTCGAGAGCCGCAAGCAACGCGCTGTGCTGCAACACCCAGGCGACCCTGAAACGGTCGATTGGTCGCCACGCGGTGACTGGATCGCCTCGGGATGCGACGACGGCGTGTTGCGCGTGTGGGACGCCAAGACCGGCGCCCTGGCCCTGCAATCGAACGCAGCCACGGCCGCTGTGCGCCTGGTCCAGTTCTCGCCCGATGGCTCGCAAGTGCTGGCGGGCTCTTACGAAGGCAAGCTGCGGGTGCATGCCGTGCCCAGCCTGAAGGTCGAGCAAGAACTGCAAGCGCCCTTCCAATGGGAGCGCACGGCGGCCTTCCTGAACGGCGGCACCATGGCCATTGGCAGCTTTGGCAGCGGGCCTGTCTTGCACCATGCCGACGGCCGCGTTCAATTGCCAACGCCCACGTTTGGCATCAACACCGTGAGCGCAGGCGACGGCATGATCTGCGTGGGCCGCGACGATGGCACCGTGCTCAACCTGCAAGATGGCAAGGCCCTCTACTACCACCCCAGCATCATCAACACCGTGGTGATCGGCCCGAATGGCCTGATCGGCAGTGGCGATTACCGCGGCCACCTCAAGCTTTTCGACCGCGCGCTGGGCAAGGTCACAGCCCAAGCCCAACTGGTGAGCGGCCCCATCAACACGATCGCCTTCATGCCAGATGGCAGCGGCCTGTTCACCTCGGGCTATGACGGCGTGATCCGCCAATGGACGCGCGAGCTCAAACTCATCAAAGAGTGGACAGCGCACCATGGCCCCGTCAAATCGCTGGCATGGAGCAGCGTGAGCCAGGTGCTCATTGCAGGCTCTTCCGACGACACCGTGACAGGCTGGCGCGATGGCGAAAAGCTCTTTCACATCGAGGACGACGCGTTGGTGCTGGTCAACGGCGTGGCCGCCTCGCCCGTGGCACCGCACTTCGCCACGGCATCGCGCGATTGCACCGTTCGCATCTGGCATGCCGAGACCGGCACCCTGATAGACGCCCTGCCCCCAGGCCACATCAAATCGGTCAAGGCCATTGCCTACAGCCCCGATGGCCAACGCATCCTCACGGGCGCTTATGACGGCTTTGGCATCTTGTGGGAACAAGCGGCAGACGGTGGCTGGCAGTTGCAGCGCCTGGCCCTGCACGGCAAGCCCGGTGTGCCCGCCGTGACCTTCGACGGCGACGCGGCCTTGACCGCAGGCTGGGACGGCACCGTGGGCCGATGGAGTGCTTCGGGCCAGCTGCTTGCGCAGTACCGATCAAGCAGCCTGCACCGCGAAGGCGCGATCGCTCACATGGACGCCCGCATGAACCTGCAAGGAGCGCTGGCATGAGCGGCGCCCTGCAAAGCCGCACGCTCAGCGCCTTGG
>JBEANX010000571.1:0-2630 GCA_041165245.1 Pseudomonadota bacterium | reverse complement strand
TTCCTGATCATCGTCGGCGGCCTGGGTGGCTTCCTGGTGGTGCCAATGAACGCGTTGCTGCAACACCGCGGCCACAACCTCATGGGAGCAGGGCGTTCGATCGCAGTGCAGAACTTCAACGAACAGGCCTGCATCCTGCTCATTGGCGGTTTGTATGCGCTGTCTACCAAAATGGGCTTGTCGGCCTATGGCGCCATCACCATCTTTGGCTTGACGGTGGCCTCGTTGATGACGCTGATCGGCCTGTGGCACCGCCGCAATGCCGTGGTGCACAAGGCCGAAGTCGACCGCCTGCTGGCGATCGCCCGTTCAGATCCGACTCACTGAGGCGCCTTGCGCCTCGGGCCTGGGCTCAGCGGCGCCGTGAGTTGCCGCCCAGCAGCGAGCCCAACACGCCACGGATGATCTCGCGGCCGACGGTCGAGCCAATGCTGCGGGCCGCTGACTTGGCCACCGTTTCCAACACTGAATCTTTTCGGCCACTGCCACGCAGCAGGCCGCCTGCGATCTCGCCCAACCAGCCGCCGCCAGCGGCCTGCGTGGCTGCACCTGCGGCGGCATCACTGGCGCCACCGCGCACGGCATCGGCCGCTTCTTCGCGCATGGATTTGCCGCCGCCCGATGCGGGCGCCTGGGCGGGCGAGCTGGCGGCGCGGCCCTTGATCTTTTCGTAGGCCGATTCGCGGTCAATCGTCTTTTCGTACACGCCTGCCACCAGCGAGTTCTGCAGCAGGGCGCTGCGTTGCTCGGGCCTGATGGGGCCGATCTGGCTGCCAGGGGGCAGCACGAACACGCGCTCGGTGATGCCTGGGCGGCCCTTCTCGTCGAGCAGGCTGATCAGGGCCTCGCCCACACCCAACTCGGTGATGGCCGTGGCGATGTCCAGGCCGGGGTTGGCGCGCATGGTCTCAGCTGCGCTCTTGACGGCCTTTTGGTCACGTGGGGTGAAGGCGCGCAGGGCGTGCTGCACGCGGTTGCCCAATTGGCCCAGCACGGTCTCAGGGATGTCCAACGGGTTTTGGGTGACAAAGTACACGCCCACGCCTTTGGAACGCACCAGGCGCACCACCAGCTCGATGCGCTCGGTCAGTGCGGCGGGGGCGTCCTTGAATAGCAAATGGGCCTCATCAAAGAAGAAGACCAGCTTGGGTTTTTCAAGGTCGCCCACCTCGGGCAGGGTTTCGAACAGCTCGGACAGCATCCACAACAGGAAGGTGGCGTACAGGCGCGGCGAGTTCATCAGCTTGTCGGCGGCCAGGATGTTGATGACGCCCTGGCCATCTTGCGTCTGCATGAAGTCGCCGATGTTGAGCATGGGCTCGCCGAAGAACTGGTCGCCGCCTTGCTCTTCGATCTGCAGCAGGCCGCGCTGGATGGCGCCCACGCTGGCCGGGCTGATGTTGCCGTATTCGGTCGTGAAGGTGCTGGCGTTTTCGCCCACATGCTGAAGCATGGCGCGCAGGTCTTTCAGGTCGAGCAGCAGCAGGCCGTTGTCGTCGGCGATCTTGAAGACCAGCTGCAGCACGCCTTCTTGCGTGTCGTTCAGGTTGAGCATGCGCGCCAGCAGCAGCGGGCCCATGTCAGAAATGGTGGCTCGCACCGGGTGGCCTTGCTGGCCAAACACGTCCCACAGCGTGGTGGGGCAGGCCAGGGCGTCAGGCGCCTCGATGCCGCGCTCGGCCAGGATCTTGCCCAGCTTCTCAGAGACGCTGCCCTTTTGCGAGATGCCGGTCAGGTCGCCCTTGATGTCAGCCATGAAGACGGGCACGCCGATCTTGGACAGGCTCTCAGCCAGGGTCTGCAAAGTGATGGTCTTGCCGGTGCCTGTGGCGCCGGTGATCAAGCCATGGCGGTTGGCCAGGGCGGGCAGCAGGTGGCATTCGGTGGCGCTGTTGCGGGCAACCAGGATGGGCTCGGCCATGGTGAAAACTCCTGAAGCAGACGTCCTTGAAGAACGTTGTTTGGTGCGCCTCTGACCGCCTTTTCAGGGTGAACCCGGGTCAAAGGTAAAATCGAAGTATCTCTCAGCCTTTTGCTGAGCAAATTTCATGCGCCCCCAGGCTGTCGACCAGACGCCCGGACGGGCGCCATGTGTCGTTCACAGCAGACATTTCTCCCGGAGCATTCAGGCATGGCTGGTCATTCCAAATGGGCCAATATTCAGCACCGCAAGGGGCGTCAGGACGAAAAGCGAGGCCGCGTCTGGACCCGCGTCACCCGTGAAATCATCGTGGCGGCCCGTGCCGGTGGCGGCGATGTGGCCATGAACCCACGCTTGCGCCTGGCCATTGAAAAGGCCAAGGCCGTGAACATGCCGGCCGACAACATCAAGCGCAACGTCGACAAAGCCACGGGCAACCTCGATGGGGTCAACTATGAAGAAATTCGCTACGAAGGCTATGGCATTGGCGGCGCGGCCATCATTGTCGATTGCATGACCGACAACCGCGTGCGCACCGTGGCCGACGTGCGCCACGCCTTCAGTAAACACGGTGGCAACTTGGGCACCGACGGTTCGGTGGCCTTCCAGTTCAAGCACGTGGGCCAGTTCCTGTTTGCCCCTGGCGTGAGCGAAGACAAGCTGATGGAAGTGGCGTTGGAAGCTGGCGCTGAAGACGTGGTTACCGGTG
>JBEANX010000570.1:0-7197 GCA_041165245.1 Pseudomonadota bacterium | reverse complement strand
GCACTCTCACTGAAGCGGGCGCGCCCCGCCCCACCACGCTCTAGCTTGCCCCGGATGCCTCAAGTCCAGACCCGCCCCAGCGCACTCAGCGCCACGACCCGCCTGCAACTGATGTGGCTGGCGTCGCCTGCTCTGCCCGTGGGCGGCTTCAGCTACTCCGAAGTGCTCGAAGCCGCTGTCGACACCGGCCGTGCCACCACCGAACCCCAGGTGGCCAACTGGTTGCAAGACCAGCTTCACCTCAGTCTGGCCCGTGCCGACCTCGCCGTGCTCGCACGGGCCATTCCGGCCTGGCAGCGCGGTGACATCGCCCGCATCACCGAGCTCAACCAATGGGTCACGCAGACGCGTGAAACCCGCGAGCTTCGCCTGCAGGCCGAGCAAATGGGCCGCTCCCTGGTGGAATGGCTCAAGCAACGCACCGGTGATGCCACGGTGGCCCAGGCCGACCAACGCCTGGCGGCCTGCGCGGCGCTGAGCCCTGCGCCCACCTGGCCCATTGCGTTTGCTTTGGCCGCCGCCCAGGCCCTGCCTGATGGGCAGGTGGCCCGACTAAAGGAAGGCATTCGCGAAGCCATGCTGAGCTTTGCCTTTGGCTGGGCCGAGAACATGGTGCAAGCCGCCATCAAGTCTGTGCCATTGGGCCAGACAGCCGGCCAACGCATCCTCCAGCGCCTGATCGATCAGATCCCTCAGGCCATCGACCACGCCCTGGCCTTGCAAGACAGCGAGCGCCAGGCCTTCACCCCCATGTTGGCCATCTTGAGCAGCCAGCATGAGATCCAGTACTCACGCCTTTTCCGATCATGAGCAAGCTGCACAACATCCCTGGCCGCACCAAGAAACTGCCCCCCCTGCGTGTGGGCGTGGGCGGCCCCGTGGGCTCGGGCAAGACCACCTTGGTGGAAATGCTTTGCAAGGCCATGCGCGACACCTATGACCTGGTCGTCGTCACCAACGACATCTACACCAAGGAAGACCAGCGCCTTCTGACCGTGGCTGGCGCCCTGGCACCCGAGCGCATCATGGGCGTTGAAACCGGCGGCTGCCCTCACACCGCCATCCGTGAAGACGCGTCCATCAACCTCGAGGCGGTGGACCGCATGCTGGGCCAATTCCCAAATGCCGACATCGTCTTCATCGAGAGCGGTGGCGACAACCTGGCCGCCACCTTCAGCCCTGAACTGAGCGACCTGACCATCTATGTGATCGACGTCGCCGCCGGCGAGAAGATCCCGCGTAAGGGCGGCCCTGGCATCACCAAGAGCGATCTGTTTGTTATCAACAAAACCGACCTGGCACCCCATGTGGGCGCCAACCTGGAGGTGATGGAAGCCGACACCCGACGCATGCGCCAGACGCCCCAAGGCCTGCGCCCCTTCGTGATGACCAACCTCAAGACCCACCAAGGTCTGCAGGACGTGATCAGCTTCATCGAGACCAAGGGCATGCTCAAGGCATAATGCCGGCTGCTTGATGCACTCGCCGTAGTTCAATGGATAGAACGGCCGCCTCCTAAGCGGCAAATACAGGTTCGATTCCTGTCGGCGGGACCAGCCCTGGCTCAGCGCCGCTCGTCCGAGCGGGCCACCAACCAAGCGCCCACCAACTTGGCTTGTTGCTCGGGCGCCTTGTGTGCGGCGTCGATGAGTTGCGTTTCGCGGTCACCCAGCACTGAGAGCTTGGTCAGAGCTTCTCGGTAGAAGGCAAGATCCTCAGCCCGGCGGAACACCAACTCGGCTTGCGGCTGGGTCTCCAAAGCCAGGTGCACCTCTGGTTTGTCGAGATGCACCAACAAAGACGACACCTGGGCCACGATGTCACGCTCCACCTTGAAGAATGAAGTCATCACGTGGGCTGCAGGGGTTGATGCCTGCAACAAGCGACGGCGAGCCTGATCAGCGCGCACGGAGGCAGGCTGCGTGGCCAGCCATTCAGACAAAGCTTCGTCCAGATGCGATTGAACGCTGGCGTCACGCTTGATGAGTGATTCCAGGGCAAGGTCAAGGTCATGCAGACGCAGGCGCAAGCCCTGGCGCCCCTTGCTGGAAGCGAGGTTGGCAGGCGTGAGCCAATCGCCAAGTGACACCGCCTCGACCTGCGACTGATAAGCCTCCAAGGCCTGCTGCCGTTGACGGGCCGCATCCATGAGCGCCCGCATCAGGGGCTCAAACTCCCCAGTGCGGGTTTTGTCCAGATTTTCAGGGCTGGGCAACTCTCCACGGTGCAGCTGAAGCAACACCGGCTCGATGCGGGCCAGCTCGCGTGAAAACGCCAGGTTTTCGTCGTCTGGTGAGCCTTGGCGTATCCAAAGCACGGTGGACAGCAGCACCAGCCCCAGGCCCAAGCCCAGCGCTGCCCACCAGGCCAACGCTGTCCGATCCACTGGCTCTTGCCGAACTACCACTCGCATAGGCTGCGCTTATCCCAGGAAACAAAAGGCGCACCTCTCGTGGCCACCGCGTATTTCACATCACGCCAGCGCGTCGCACGCAGTTACAACTTGTAAAACATCGAGTCGGGGGGCCTTCACTGAGGGTCTGTCGAGACAACGTCCACATGGGTGTCGACCTTGATCCGCAACTCGTCCACCGTGTAGCCCTGGCGGGTCAGGGCCGCCTTCAGCCAATCGGGCTGGCTCCCCTGGCCGTCCCATGTCTCCGCGGACACGGGGTGGCGGTATTTCAGCACCGCTTCGACAGGAGGGGCTGGGCGCGCGGCTTGGGCACCCTGCACTTCGAGTTCCTCAGGTTCAATCTGCCAGAAATCGATCAATTTGCGGATCGAACGAATGGCCGCTTCTTGTTCGGGTGTCTTCACTTTCGGGGGTCACTCCTGATCAGGCTCGCATTTTGCACCGTTCGGCTCCTGGCGGCCAAACACTGTTCAAGGGCGAAAAAGCAAAACGTTTCAAGCCGTCCGCCTTTCATTTTGTCCATGAAGTGCCGAAAAGCTTGTACAAGCGCTGTCCAATAACACGGAGGGATGGCGCAGGCAGGGCAGCGCTTTCAGAGCGACTGGACACCTGCACTCACTTGCAGAAGCCTAGGAGCAACCATGCGCTTGAACACACCCGTTGTGGATCGAGAATACCCGTTTCCAGAGAGCGAAACGCTGGTGTCAACCACCGACCTGAAAGGCCGAATCAACTATTGCAACCCGGCCTTCATCACCGTCAGCGGCTACATGCGCGAAGAACTGCTGGGACAGCCTCACAACATGATCCGTCACCCGGACATGCCGGAAGAAGCCTTTCGCGACATGTGGGAGACCATCGCCAGCGGCCTGCCTTGGTCGGCCATGGTCAAAAACCGGCGCAAGGACGGCTCGTATTACTGGGTCAAGGCCAATGTCACGCCCTTGATGGAGCACGACCGCCCCACGGGTTTCATGTCGGTTCGAACCAAACCCACACAGCCCGAAATCCAATCGGCCGAACTGCTTTACCGGCAAATGCGCGATGAAAAAGCACAAGGACAACTCGTCACGCGTTTGGTGCGGGGGCAAGTCAAGCGCGACAACTTGAGCGGCAAACTTGGCGGCTGGCTGCAGATCGGCACCGTCAGCAAGGTCGGCTTGATGGTGGCCATCGCGGCAGCCTTGTGCTTCGTCGCGGGAGCCTCCGTGGCCACCGCTGGCTTTTGGACGCAGGCTTTGCTTGGCTTGTTGGCTGCAGCCGTTGCCGGTGGTGTCGTGGGTGCTGTCACAGGCTCGTTCACAGTGGCTCCACTCAATGCCATGCTGACTTACGCCAACCGCATGGCGGCAGGCGACCTCACGACCGACCTCGACCTCAACCGAAACGACATCTTTGGGCAGTTTGGGCTTGCACTGAATCAACTCAATGTGAACCTGCGCTCCATCGTGCGCGACGCCCGCAACGAGGTCGATCAGATGCTGGTGGCCACGCAGGAGATCGCCTCAGGCAACCAGGATTTGTCAGGCCGAACCGAATCGCAGGCCAGCAGCTTGGAACAAACGGCTGCGTCCATGGAGGAGATCACTGGAACGGTCAAAACCAGCTCGGACACGGCCCAACAAGCCGCCGTCTTGGCCAAACAAACCACGGCCATCACTCAGCGCAGCAGCAGTGCCGTGCACGATGTGACGACCACCATGAAGGAGATTGAGAACTCATCCAAACGCATCAGCGAGATCATCCAGGTCATTGACAGCATCGCCTTTCAGACCAACATCCTTGCATTGAACGCGGCAGTGGAAGCCGCTCGTGCGGGCGAGCAAGGCCGGGGCTTTGCCGTGGTGGCTTCTGAAGTGCGCGCCTTGGCCGGCCGTACGGCCACAGCAGCCAAGGAGGTCAAACAGTTGATCACTGATTCGGCCGAAAAAGTCACGGCGGGCAGCAAGCTCACCGAGGCGGCGCAAACCACGATGGCGGAAGCGCTGCAGTCGGTCGAGCGGGTCAATGCACTCGTTGAATCCATCAGCCATGGTGCGCACGAGCAGCTCTCGGGCATCTCCCAGGTCAACAGCGCAGTCGCACAGCTCGATGCGATCACGCAGCAAAATGCAGCAGCGGTGGAGCAGATCTCAGCAGCCTCCATGGCCCTGGCCAGCCGCGCTCAGATTGTGTCGGACACGGTGCAGGTCTTCCGCCTGGACGACAAGGCCAAGTCCCGCCATGTCGACGCCGTTGAATTGCGCCGCACGGCCAAGCAAGCGCCTGCCCATTCAACACCGCCCTCACCATCGGTTGCGCCCAACAGGCACAAACCCGCCCTGCCCCGCCAGCAGGCGGTGGAAGAAAGCGAGTGGGAAGCGCTGTGAACACTCGCTGAGGCCAAGCGAATTCAAGCGGGTTTGACACAAGGCGCACGCTCAAGCCTCTGGCTTGCCTACACTGTGGGGCCATGGATGGAATGCCCTCATGAAGATCGCCTTGATGTCCGACCTGCACGCCAACCGCCAGGCCACTGAAGCGGTGTGGGCCCATGTGCAGCAGCTGGGTTTCGACCGTTTGGCCTTGCTGGGCGACTATGTCGACTATGGCGCCGACCCTGTTTGGGTGGTCGACTTCGTGCGCAAAAGGGTGAGCGAAGGCGCTTTGGCCCTCAAGGGCAACCACGACGAAGCCGCTGGTTGGGCCGGCCACGCAGAAGGTGGTGAGCGCATGGCCGAACACGTGATGGCCAGCCTCATCTGGACGCGCGCGCAACTCAGCCAGGCCGATCGCCAATGGCTGGATGCCCTGCCCTTGACAGGCCGTATCGGCCCTTGTGAGATCGCCCACGCCAACACGGCAAAGCCGGCACAGTGGGGCTACATCCACAGCCGGCTGGAAGCCACGGGCAGCTTGTACGCCACCGACGCCAACTATGTGTTTTGTGGCCACATGCATGACCAGCGCCTCTACCACCTCACGGGCACGGGCAAGGCCGGCGAGTTCACGCCGGTGGATGGCGTGGGCATCCCGCTGTCGCCCGCGCGTCGTTGGCTGGCCATCCCGGGCTCCGTGGGGCAGCCGCGCGACGGCAACCCCGCTGCATGCTGGGCACTGTTTGACACCGACACGGCCACTTTGAGCTTCCACCGCGTGCCCTACGACCACGAACAAGCCGCCCAGCGCATCCTTGATGCCAGGCTGCCCGCCTACATGGCAGAAAGGCTGCTCCATGGCCGATGACACCCCACCCAACACCCTGCCCAGCGTGGGCTTCAAGTTAGAGCCCGGCCAGGTGGTCGATGGTTTCATCCTGGGCGAACGCCTGCACCAAGGCGGCATGGCCTCGCTGTGGTCGGTCAAGCGCGCAGACCCGGTAGAGGGACTGGGGGTCATGCTCACCGATGCCGACATGCCCCTGATCATGAAGGTGCCCCGCATCAAGGGCGGGGAGGACCCAGCCACCATCGTGGGCTTCGAGGTCGAGCAAATGATCATGCCGCGCCTGGAAGGCCCCCATGTGCCACGCTATGTGGCCAAGGGCGATTTCACGCGCCAGCCTTACATCGTGATGGAGCACATCGCGGGGCAGACGCTCAAGGCCCGCTTTGACCAAGCACCTCTGCATGTCGACGAGGTGGTGCAGATCGGCATCAAGGTGGCCCAGGCGCTGCATGCGCTGCACCAACAACACGTGGTGCACCTGGACATCAAGCCCAGCAACATCATGATCCGCCCGTCGGGAGAGGCTGTGCTGGTGGACTTTGGCCTGTCGCGCCACGACCAGTTGCCCGACTTGCTGGAAGAAGAGTTCTCGTTGCCACTGGGAACGGGGCCTTACATGTCGCCCGAGCAGGTGCAATTTGTGCGCAGCGACCCTCGCAGCGACCTCTTCGCCCTGGGCGTGATGATGTACCACCTGGCCACGGGCGAGCGGCCCTTTGGCCAGCCCACCTCGGTGTCAGGCCTGCGCAAGCGGCTCTACACGGAGCCCACACCACCGCGAGCCCTGGTGCCCACCTTGCCACGCTGGTTCCAAGAAGTGGTGCTGCGCTGCCTGGAAGTCGACCCAGCCAAGCGCTATCAGAGCGCCGCCCAGCTGGCGCTGGACTTGCTGAACCCCGACCAGATTGCTCTGACTGAACGCGCTGAGAAACGCAAAGCCGCTGGCGGCTTCAGCACCATCGGCCGCTGGTTCAAGGCCATGGGGGCTGAGCCCACGCAAGAAGGCGGCGCCGTGGAGCAACTCAACCGAAGCCCCATCATCATGGTGGCGGTGGGCATCAAGAGCAGCACGCCAGAACTGGATCACAAGCTGCGCTCCACCGTGCAACGCATCTTGCAGATCGAACCGGGTGCCCGCCTGGCCTGCGTGAGCGTCATGAAGACCAACCTGATCGGCATGGACAAGCTCACGGACGACCAGGGCAACAGCCTGCATGTGAGCCAGCTGGTGGCCATCAAGCACTGGGCCCGCCCCTTGCAGCAGAACCTGCGCATGGACGAACACCGCATGACTTTCCACGTGCTGGAAGCCCCTGACACCGCAGCCGCCTTGGTGGAATTTGCGGGCAAGAACCAGGTCGATCACATCGTGATGGGCGCCCGGGGCAACTCCGCCATGCGGCGCTACCTGGGCAGTGTCAGTGCTCAGGTGGTGGCCGAGGCCGACTGCTCAGTCACGGTGGTGCGGGTGTGAGTGGCTCTGGCAAGCCGCCCGGCAAGCATCAGATCGCCTGCAGTTTGAACACCTTCTGGAAGGCATCAACCGCTTTGCCCTTGCGGGCACGCTTGCCGAT
>JBEANX010000569.1:0-2712 GCA_041165245.1 Pseudomonadota bacterium | reverse complement strand
GAAGCCAGTGCGGGCCGCTGGCAAATGGCCGATCCCAATGCCAGCCTGCCCGGCGTACAAACCTTCATTGAGGGGGGCGAAGCCTTGCTGCCGCTGCTGCCGCCCTCCACACCCGGCAAGCTGCAAGTGCGTGCCCATGCTGGCTTGATCACAGGGCAGGCCGCGCTGGCGGTGGCCCCGGCTTTGCGGCCTGTGGTGGCGGTCGGCATCGTCGAAGGCGTGCTTGACTTGTCCCGGCTGGGCCGTGGTGGTTTGCAATCAGCGTCCGCTGCCGACGGGTTTGAGCATGAGCTGCGCCGTGTCGGCGGTAGCGATGCTGTACGGGGCAGGGCGGCCATGTTCCTGCAAGGCAAGGTCAAAGGCGACACCTTGCTGACCTTGGCCTACGACTCTGAAAAGCAGCAGCGCGACGGCTTGTTTCGGGACATCCAGCCAGAGCGTTACTACCCCGTCTATGGCGATGACGCGGTGCGAGGCTTTGCGGCGGCCTCTGCCTCGCCGCTGTATGTGCGCGTTGACCGAGGCCAGTCGTTCGTCCTGTATGGCGATTTCAACAGTGCGCAGCGCTCCACCGCGACGGCCAACCTCACAGCCAACGCCAATGGCCCTGCCTTGGCACGCTACCAGCGCAGCCTCACAGGCATCTCGCAACACCACGAGGGCCCTGGTTTTGCATTTGACACCTGGGCGGCCTATGGCAACTCAAAACAGGTGATCGTGGAGTTGCCGGGGCTGGGTTTGTCTGGCCCTTATCAGGTGGGTGTGGGCATCAAGCTTGGCAGCGAGCGGGTGGAGCTACTGGTGCGTGATCGCAAGCAGCCTGCTGTTGTGTTGCGAAGCACGCTTCAAGCCGCTCTGACTGACTATGAGTTCGATGCCGACACGGGCCGCCTTTTGTTTCGCAGCCCCGTGCCCAGCCTGGATGCCGACCTCAACCCAGTGTCGATCCGTGTGACCTTCGAGAGCGATGGCTCGGGCCCGGGTTTTTGGGTGCTCGGTGCCAGTGGTGACGTGGAAATTGCCGAAGGTTTGAGCGTGGGCGCATCGATCGCCCAGGACCAAGACCCCCGCTCGCCTTATCGGTTGGAAGGCGTGCGCGCCACTTGGCAGCCCTTGCCCACGACCCGTGTGAGCGCCGAGGTGGCCGCCAGCCACCGTGAGCGCATTGACGCGGGCGAGCCTGGCAATGGGCAGGCCGCGCGAGTGGAGCTCAAGCACCAGGACGGTCCCTTGTCGGCGCAGCTCACAGCGGGTCGGGCCGATGTGGGCTTTGACAACCCTGGGGCGCCCCTCAGCCGAGGGCGCGAGGAGATCAAGGGCAACGCCATCTATGCGCTCAATGCCCAGACGCGATTGAGTGCCGAAGCCTTGCGCAGCACCGACAGTGTGACAGGCGCCAGCCGCGATGGCCTGCTGGTCTCGGCAGAGCGACAGCTTGGCGATGGGCTTCGCCTTGAGGGTGGTCTGCGCGTGGTGCGCGAGACACTGAGCCCGGCGTTGGGCGGCCGGTCAGGTTCGGTGGAATACACCAGCTTGCGCACGCGCCTGTCTGCCCCCGTGCCCATGTGGCCAGCCGCATCGGTCTATGGCGAGGCAGAGCAAGCGGTGTCGGGCTCTGGCACCTTGTTGGCCGTGGGGGGCGAGGCTCGATGGGCCTCCTGGGGGCGCCTTTATGCCCGCCATGAGTTCATCAACTCCTTTGGCGGACTGTATGGCCTCAACGATGGACAGCAGCGGCGCAGCACCGTGGTGGGCATGGATGCTGACGATGGCGAAGGCCTGCGGGTCTTCAGCGAATACCGAGGCCGTGATGCGGTGGATGGCCGCCCCGCCGAAGCAGCACTTGGCGTGCGCCGGATGTGGCCTGTGGCCGAGGGCCTGCGCGTGTCCACCGGCTTTGAGCGCGTCACTGGCCTGGGCGGAAGCAGCCGCGACGAAGCCATCGCCTTGAGCAGCGGTGTCGAGTGGCGCGTGCAGCCCGCTTTGCGCTTGGGCGGGCGCCTTGAGTGGCGCGACGCACCCAGCCGAAGCCAGTGGCTGAGCACCGTCAATGCCTCCTTGAAGCTGGACGACGAATGGAGCGTGCTTGGCAAAGGTAGCATCGACCTCACGCAGCCCCACGACGGCAGCACAGGCTTACAGCGTGAACGCATGCAAGTTGGGTTGGCCTGGCGTCAAGCTGGTGGCCGCTGGCTTGCATTGGCACGCTATGGCTGGCAGCTCGATGAAGGCCCGGACAGCGCTCGCACCGCTCACATCGTGTCCTTGCATGCCAACCACAAAACCGATGCGCACAACGAATGGGCGTGGCGCTATGCCGTCAAGCTCAACCATGAAAATGGCCTGGGCATGAGCAGCCACGGCATTGCGCAATTGCTGTCCACCCGGTGGTTGCATGACCTGAATGAACGCTGGGACACGAGCCTGGGTGCGCTCTTGCTTTCGGACAGCGCCACCTCGAAACTGAAGGCTGGCTTGAGCGCCGAGCTGGGCTGGCGCATGGCCCGCAATGTCTGGCTGGCCGCTGGTGTGAGCCTGCTGGACCTGCGAGATGCCGACCTGGCCACTGGTGAACCTCTGCGCCGCGGCTTTTACCTGCGCTTGCGTTTCAAATTCGATGAAAGCCTGCTGGCTGGGGTGCTGCCGTGATGAACCTGAACTTTGCATGGCGAGCCATTCAACGTGGGCTCCTGATGGCTTTGCTGCTGATGG
>JBEANX010000568.1:0-5545 GCA_041165245.1 Pseudomonadota bacterium | reverse complement strand
GCGCTCGTACTTCAGGGCAGCGCCCAGGCGGGCCAGGTCGTATTGCTGCATGCGCTCGTCGAGCAACTCAGCTTCCACGCCACGCTTGATGTAGGTGGGGAAGTAGTCGGCATAACGCGTGGCCATCGCAGCGTGGGTGACTTCTTCACCCAGGATCTCGCGGCGGATGGTGTGCATCAGCAGGCGGGCCGTGGCGCGGGTGTAGCCCGGGTCGTGTTCGATGCGGGTGCGGCTGGCCAGGATGGCGGCCTTGTAGACCTCGTCCAGCGAGACGCCGTCGTACAGGTTGCGCTGGGTCTCGGACAGGATGGGGCCGGGCTTGACGTCGGCGCCCAAGCCTTCGCAAGAGGATTCGATCAGGGCCTTGAGGGCAGCCATGTCCAGGGGCGTGCGCTGACCACGGTCGATCACGTGGATGGTGGACTGAGCTTGCTCGGCGGCGGCCTCGCCACTCTTGGCGCGCTCTTGGGTGCGGCGCTCACGGTAAAGCACATAAGCGCGAGCGACTTCATGGTGGCCGCTGCGCATCAGGCCGAGTTCGACCTGGTCTTGCACGTCTTCGATGTGGAAGGTGCCGCCGGAGGGGCGCGAGCGCATCAGGGCGCGCATGACCGCTTCGGTCAGGCCATCGACCGTTTCGCGCACGCTGGCCGAGGCTGCGCCCTGGGTGCCGTGCACGGCCAGGAAGGCCTTCATCAGGGCGACTGCGATTTTGTTGGGTTCAAACGAGACGACCGCACCGTTGCGTCGGATGATCTGGTAGGCCGAGAAGGCCGTCTGGCGGGCAGGGGCCAGGCCGTCAGTGGGCGAACCCATGAGGACGGAGGCTTGTGGAGCGTTGGTGCTGGTCGTGGTCGATTGCATGGAATTCCCTTCGGAGAAACAGCCCTTGCGCGGGTCTTGCAAGGGCTGTGGTGGGGCAGATCGGGGTGTCTTTGGAGGCTTCGCTCTGTGGCGGCGCTGAATCTGTAGACACTATATCTGGTGTTTGAGGCTGGCTCAAGCACTACCTGTAGTGTCTGGGGCTGACTATAGCGTGTTTTTTGGCCTCCCCCGCGTTTGCGGGGTCCATCGGTAGAAACGATGGTGTGGCGAGGCTGCGATCGTGGCGTTTTCAAAGCCCTAGGAGGCCTTGAAAAACAAGGGCTTGGCGCACTTGCTTGAAGCCAAAAGTCAGGCCGGTGGCATGCAAATTTTTGCGTTGCGGCCCCGTCACTGCCCTTTTTGGGAGGACGGTGCCGCCTGCTCGCTCGCCAAGGGAAAGGCCTGTTCAGGCCAGTGCAGGTGGGCCTGCAGCCAAGGCCATTCAAACCCGGGGCCAGGGTCGGCCTTGCGGCCTGGGGCGATGTGCTCATGGCCTGCGATGAGGTGCAGGGGCCAGGCCTGGTTGAGGGCCCAGATCAGCTGAACCAAGGCCTTGTATTGCAGAGGCTCAAAGGTCTCGCCCTCCAGGCCTTCGAGCTCGATGCCGACCGAGTGGTGGTTGCAATTGCTCAAGCCTCGCCAGCTCGATGCGCCTGCATGCCAGGCCCGCTCAAGCACCGAGACAAACTGAACCACCTCGCCATCGCGGCGAATGACAAAGTGTGAGGAGACCTCCAAGCCGCGGATCTGTTTGAAGTAGGGGTGTGCCGACCAGTCCAGCTGGTTGGTGAACAGCTGTTCGATGTGGTCGCCACCATACTGGCCCGGGGGCAGGCTGATGGAGTGGATCACGGCCAGCGTGATGGGCATGCCCTCAGGGCGAGGGCCGACATTGGGCGAGGGGCAATGGCGAGCGCCTTGCCACCAGCCATTCAGCCATTCATGGGGCTGGGTGCGCTGATGAAGGGTGTCAGGCATCGTCGGTGTGGATGGGGTCGAGCTCACCATCAGGGACCGAGCGCTCCCCGGTTTCAACGCCTTGCGCGCCCACTTGGATGCCAAGACGGGCCATGCGGTAGCGCATCTGCCTGAGGGACAAGCCCAGGCTGTTGCCCGCGGCGGTGCGGTTGAGCCGGTGCTGCTCCAGGGCGCGAACCAGGATGTCTTGCTCGACCTGGTCGAGGTGAGAGACCAGGTCGGCAGGCAGAGGGGCGGGCGCGTCTGGCACCCTGATCACCTGCGATGCTGCAGCTTCTCCAGAAGCCTTTGATTCGGCTGCGTGGAGATCCACCTCTGCCTGTGCGAACGCACCACCTGCTTGAATGCTCAGCCCCAGGTCTTCGGCCTCAATGGCGTGGCCAGCACTCAGGGCCACGGCTCTGTGCAGCAGGTTCTCAAGCTCGCGCACGTTGCCGGGGAATGGGTGTTGCAAAAGGGCATGAAGGGCTGAGGGCATCAAGCGAGGCACCTCGCTCAAGCCCGACTCGGCAGCGATGCGGTGAAGCACCTGCTCGCAGATCAAGGGCAGATCGTCCAGGCGTTCGCGCAGGGGCGGCAGTGCGATCTGGATCACGTTGAGTCGGTAGTACAAGTCTTGCCGGAAGCGGCTGGCTTGCACCTCTTCGCCCAAGTTCTTGTGGCTGGCGCTGACGATGCGCACGTCGACCGGCAATTCGGCCACAGCGCCCACTGGGCGCACAGCGCGCTCCTGGATGGCGCGCAACAGCTTGGACTGCATGCTCAAAGGCAGGTCGCCAATTTCGTCCAGAAAAAGGGTGCCGCCTCTGGCTGCTTGGAAGAAGCCTTCGCGATCATCTTGAGCGCCGGTGAAAGCGCCTTTGCGGTAGCCAAAAAACTCGGCCTCTAGAAGCTGCTCTGGGATGGCCCCACAGTTCACAGCGATGAACGGTTGGTCCTTGCGAACGCTGACATCGTGGATGGCCCGCGCCACCAGTTCTTTGCCAGTGCCTGATTCACCCCACAGCAGCACCGGTGCCATGCTGCGTGAAACCTTGTCGATCAGGGTGCGGACCTGCCCAATGGCGCTGGATTCGCCGATCAGGCGCGACAAAGCGGCCTGGCTGGACAGCGTGGGCGCGGCCGCTCTGCCCTTTGGCGCCTGGGCGGGAGCTGGGTCGGCAGCGTGGGCAGGGGGCGTGCTTGTGGCGGACTCTTCCCGGGCTGCTGGCCTGAGTGCTTTGGCGTGGGTCAGGCTTCGCAAGGAAGGCGCTGGGCTGTCCTTGGCTTCGATGGCCCCGGCCACCACGGCGCGGAACTGTTTGAGATCCACCGGTTTGGTGAGGTAATCAAATGCGCCAGCCTTGAGCGCCTCGACCGCGTTTTCGGCCGAACCATGGGCCGTGATGACAATGGCCTTTTCGCTTCGCCCCGTCTGCTCCAGATGCCTCAGCACGTCCAGGCCGGTGCCATCGGGCAAGCGCATGTCGGTGATGATGGCGTCATATTGATGCTCGGTGATCAGCAGCCGGGCATCGTCCACGGTGCCCGCAGTTTCGACATCGTGGCCATCGCGCAGCAAGGTCAGCTCGTAGAGCGTTCTCAGGTCGGGTTCGTCGTCGACCACCAGCAGGCGGGCGGGGCGGGCTTGGCTCATGGCGGGGCGTGGGTGTCAGGCGGCGTTGAAGGGCTTGGGTGTCTCAAGCCATGGGAGGCATGGGCTCGGCCATGGCCAGCAAGAGATAGAACTCGTTGCGAGATTTGTTCGTGGGCGGGTGGGGGCGGAAATCAATGGCCGCGCCATGGCGCTCGCACAACTCTCTGCAAATGTACAGGCCCAGGCCGGTGCCGCGGCTGCGGGTGGAGAAGAAGGGCTCGAAGAGCGAGCGCTCGGTGTCGGTGTCGATGACAGGCCCATCGCTGAACACCGAGACCATGACTTGTGAGGGCTGCTCGAATGCTCGCAGCACCTGGGCCGAGACCTCGATGCTGCTTGGGGTGCCTCCCCCATGGCGCAAGGCGTTGTCCAGCAGGTTCACCAGCACGCGGCGCAGGTGTTCGGGCTCGAAATAGACCAGCGCAGGCTGGCCCAATTCACGGGGGGGCAAGCCGTCGCACAACAGGCGAACGCCTTGGGCCACGGGCTCGTCGGCATGGAGCTGGCGCCATTCGTCGACCACGGTGCGCAGCATGCGGTCGATGTCGATGGCAGGGGACTCCTGACGCATGCCTGGCGCCACGGTCAGCACGTCGTCGACGATGCGTTTGAGGCGGTCGACGTTGTCCGCAACCATGGTGGTGAGCCGCGCCTGGCTGGGCGTGGTGGCGTCCTCGGCCATCAAGGCATTGGCCTGGGCGATGGCGGCCAGCGGGTTGCGCACCTCGTGGGCGATGCCTGCCGTCATGCGCCCCATGGCGGCCAACTTGTCCTGGCGGGCTCGGCTGTGTACGGCGCGCTGGTCTTCAATGAAGAGCACGCACAGGTCATCGACGTGCTGGCCTGAGCGGCCCCGGGTGAACTTGACCCGCATGCGCAGGGCGCGCTTGCTCTGGTCGTCAAAGTGCAGGTTCAAATCGTAGGTGTCGTGAGGGCGCGGAGGTGTGTTGAAGGCATTCTCGATCGCCTTGACCAAGGCTGCCCAGGCTGGCACGCCGCGCAACTGAAAGGGCGGCATGGGTGTTTGGCCATGGGCAGACAGCAACTGGCGAGCCGAGGGGTTGGCGCTGCGCACGCGGCCTTGTCGGTCCACCACCAACACGCCTTCAGACATCTCCTCAATGACCAAGCGGTTGAGTTGCGCCTGCTGGCGCGCTTGTTCCTGGTGGCTGCGCGCGCTGCTTTGCTCTTTGGCCAGCCGTGCCGTGAGCTCGCTCACCAGCAAGGCCACGCTGAACAGGCCAAAGCCCGTGAGGCCTGCTGCACTGATGGAACTGGCCATGTTGCCCCGAAGCAGGCTTTCCAGCACGGTGCCCGAGAGCAGGATGAGTGTGGCTGCGGCAGCCGTGGCCACCGCCAAGTACCGAGGCAGAAGCACTGCAGCCATCAGCACAGGCAGGGCCATGAGCGCGGCCGAGTT
The DNA here is from genome assembly GCA_041165245.1 of Pseudomonadota bacterium. Taxonomy (GTDB): domain Bacteria; phylum Pseudomonadota; class Gammaproteobacteria; order Burkholderiales; family Burkholderiaceae_C; genus Aquabacterium. The sequence continues at coordinate 647 of JBEANX010000568.1, read as the reverse complement.
CACATTGAATCCGGGCGCCATGAAACTGAGCACCGCAAAGCTGCCCAAGTCGACGCCGATGGTGCCAAGCGCTTGTCTGGGCGACAGGCTTTGGCGGCCTTGGTCAAAAGCAGCGCGTTGAACGGGCCACCACCACCAGCCCCGCGTGAGCGCGGCATAGACCAAGGACATCGCCACCACCGGCAGTGGCACGCTGCGTTCCAACCAATAGGCGCCGAGCACACCGCCAACGAGCAACACACTCAAGGCCCCGCGGGCTGCCAGGAAGGCCCGATACAGCCGCCCCAGCGCCGAGCCGCCCGCCACGGGCGCAGAGTCGTTGACACGGCTTCGCCACCAGGGCTGACCGGGTGGCTGGGTGCGTGCGGAGCCCTTGCCTCTGCGCTCTGGCAATGGGCCTTGCGAGGGGAACTCTGGTGTGCTGGCCAGGGTGTCGTCCAGGCCACCAAACCACGAGGAACTGGAAGGTTCGGCAGGGCGCGTGGTGGCCAGCGCTGGGTCTTGAGATTGGCCGGAGCGGCGAGAAGGCTCAGGCTGGCGCCTGCTTGCTTGGGTGGGCCGACGCGTGCTCACGTTGCGCTTCATGCGGCCAATGGCGCGCGGTGCAGGATCACTTCCAGCACGAACTTGGTGCCCACATAGGCCAG
>JBEANX010000567.1:0-4080 GCA_041165245.1 Pseudomonadota bacterium | reverse complement strand
ATAGCCCAAGGTGATGATGGCGTGCTTGACGTCAGCCGTGGGCATTTTCTCGGTGCTTTGTCCGTAAGAAACCAGCACCTTGCCGTCTTTGCCCACGGGCACGGAGACGCCCAATTGAAAGAGCTTGGTCTTCATGTTGGCCACGGTGGTGGCAGGCGTGAAGCCGCTGCCGTCAAAAGCGCCGTACTGGGCGAAGGCCTTGGCCATGCCGAAGTCATAGCTGGTGCCCAGCAGCAAGAAGGTCTGCTTGGCAGGCTCAGTGAAGTTGGGCTTTGGCAATTCAGCGGACTTGACCGACTGGTAACCCAGACCGACGGCGAAGGGGCCAGCCGTGTAGCTGCCCATCAAGCCCACGCTGTTGCCCTCGGTTGAAGATTCGCCCAACTGCAGCTGAACAGCACCCTTCAGACCCGAGAAATCAGGCGTGTAGTAGGCGATCGAATTGCTCCAGCCTGAGTCACCCTGGTCGTTGCCAGTGCCATTGAGGAAGGTCAAGCGGATGGTGGGCTAAAAGCCGAAGGAGCCGCCATAAGGGTTGAAGGCCAGGGCTTGCTGGAACAGGAAGTTGTCCATGCGGCCCAGCACCACTTTGCCGAAGCCACCCGACAAACCCACGTTGGCATTGCGGCCCCAAAACACGTCAGAGCTGGAGCGGCCGGAAGCGCCAGTGTCCAGGCGCAAGAAGCTTTCCAGCATGAAGTTGGCCTTGAGGCCGCCGCCCAGGTCTTCCGTGCCTTTGAAGCCAATGTAAGACGTGGTCATCTTGCCGGACTCAACCTGCGTCACGCGGTTGGACTTGGCCGTGTTGTAGGAGGTCTCGAACGAGCCTGCCGACAAATCAAGGATGCCATAAAGGTTCAGACTGGATTGCGCCTGAGCGCCAGATGCGAGGGCCAAGCCAGCGGCCAGGGCCACGGGGGCGATGCGAGAAAAGGTCATGGGGGATGTACTCCGCGTGTGTCAAAACAGTGCAGCCCGCGAGCTGTCAGACTGTATACAGCGAATACCGTGCCCGGACAAAACCACGAGATCAAGCCTCAAATGCACCTGAAATGGGAGCAAAAGTGGCTTTTCTCGCGCATCTGCTGAGAGCGAACCAATTGCAAGGCACCACAAAAAGGCATGGGTGCCTCTGGCCATGTCGTGCAGTGCCGTGGTGACCAAAGATGCACAGGCAAAGAAAAAGCGCCCCGAAGGGCGCTTTTGGCTTCAGATCTTGAAAGATCAGAAAGCGTGCTTGATGCCGACAGCGAAGGTCGTGCCCGACTTCAGCTTGCTGGCCTTTTCGTTGGACAACACGGTGTAGACGTCGGTGCGCTTGGACAGGTTGTGGTCGTAGCCCAGCGAGAAGATCTTGTCGGTGCCGCCATTGTTGGACACCTTGTCTTGGCCGTAGGAGACCAGGACCGAGCCAGCAGCAGTCACAGGCACGGAAGCACCCAGTTGCCACACCTTGTCGTCAGCACCCACCTTGTTGTTGACGCTGGTGTACTGAGCAAAGGCCTTGGCCACGCCGAAGTCATAGCTGCCACCCAAAGCCGTCACCTTTTGAGCAGGGCCGTAGGACGTGGTGTTGGTGGTGACGTTGTTGGCGTCAGTGACCTTGGCGGAGGTGCCCAGACCAATGGAGGCATAAGCGATGGCCAAGCTCAGGGGGCCAGCGTTGTACGAACCGCCGATGGTGAAGCTGTCCTTGGCGCCAGGAGCCGTCGATTCCTTAGGCGACCATTGCAGGGAGCCTGCAAAACCGCTATACACAGGGGTCTCATAGGTCAGCGAGTTCACGAAACCGGTGTCAGCATGCAGCACAGCCGTCGAAGCTGGGCCGTAGGTGCTGGCGCGCACGTTGTTGCCCAGGCCCAGGCCATAGTAATGGCGCATCGTGGGCGAGAAGTACATCGAGCTGCCGAAGGGGTTGTAGGTGTAGCCGTAGGTGAACAGTGCATTGTCGTACTGGCCCAGGGCAACCTTACCGAAGCCACCGCTCAGAGCGATGTTGGAGCCGCGGCCCCAGAAACCGTTGGTGTTGTTGCTCAGGGTGCTGCCGGTGTCGGGAGCAATGAACGATTCCAGAGCGAACTCGGCCTTCAAGCCACCACCCAGGTCTTCCGAGCCCGAGAAGCCGATGAAGCTGGTCATCATGTTGCCGCTGGACACTTGGGTCGTGGACTTGCCGCCGGCAGCCTTGTACGAACCCACCGACAGATCCAACGAGCCATACAGCTTGACGTCAGCGTGAGCAACAGCGGCAACGGCCAACAGGGCTGCACCAGCAACGATCTTCTTTGCGAACATTCAATTCTCCTAAGAGGGGGGGATGGAAATTCAAGGACAACCGTGAAATAACTTGCGGGTTATCGCTGAAACGATTGTGGGTTGATTTGTCAGCAATACCTAGGCCAGGAGGCTGTCACCCGCCTCAATCGGGGTGACATGGGGGTGTTTTCGTCACATCCACGCAACAAAACGGGTTTTTTGGTTGTTTGCAAGCAACTTTTTGACGTGAAAACACAACGTTTCAGCCGCTTTCAGTGCGTGAGCCCACATGCGTGCCGAACAAGCTTTCAATCGTTTGTCACAGGAGAAATTGGCACCTTCTAGGCAGCCGAGAGCTCGTGCGTCAATACCCAGACGCGAGTCGCCGACGCCATTGTTCGAATATTCAAGGTGCGTGAAGCAAACAAGCCACCATACCCTAAGCACCACCATGAAGCATATTGCACCAATATGCATTGAATATGCCTCGCATTGGTGCAAAGGCTTTCGCGCCTTGAGAATTGTATTCATGCCTTGACAGCAGGCATGAAAAAACGCCCCGCAGGGCGTTTGAGGTTCGTGGCCTGGCAGGCAGTTCAGAACCGATGACGCATGCCCAGGGACAAAGAAGTGCCGAAATCGTCGGCAACGCCTACCAGCTTGGCACGGTCAACCATGAACATGGCGTAGGCGTCGGTGCGCAAGCTCAGGTGGTGGTCGTACCCGAATGTCGCCACAACGTAGGTCATGTCCAAAGGCTTGTTGCGTGAACGCCCCACAGAGGCCAACGCTTCGCCCTTGGCGCCCACAGGCACCTTGGCACCCAGTTGCAGGTAGTTGGACCGCACGGAGCCACTGTTGCCCGCGACATTTTGCTGAATGCGATCCTGTCCACCCTGGACGTAAGCGGTCAGCAGGCCAAAGTCATAACTCGCACCGAACACCCAACGGGAGTTGACGGCAAAGTTGACCGCAGGCAGGCCTGTCTTGACGGACTGGTAAGCAAAACCCACCTTCAGCTCTTCGCCATCAGCGCGCAAGGCAATGGCGTGGTTCCCGCCGTTTGCATCGCCATCCTTGAGGCCCACTTGGGCAGCCAGGGACAAACCATCCAAATCAGGCGACTCGTAAGCCACGCTGTTGTTCCAGGCGCGCGAGGACAGCACCTCTGCCACCGCGTTCAGTTGGTTCGTGGTGGCACCTGTCGCAGCAAGCTGCGCCTGGTAGGTGTAGATCATGTGCGGATTGGACTGCATCATCAGCACAGCGGGGCTGTTGGCTGATTCGCCAAACGGGCTGAAGGCAGCCAGGGTGTCGAAATAAATCGTGCGCAGTCGGCCTACCTTGGCCTTGCCATAAGCCGAATCCAGGCCCACATAGGCATTGCGCGACCAGAAATTGCTGGAAGACGAGGCACCTGTGTCACCCCTGAAGTTCGACTCAAGGACAAAACGAGCACTCAGTTCGTCACCGATTTTTTCCTGCCCAGCGAAACCGATGAAGCTTTCACTCATGCCAGAGTAATCCACCGCCTGGACGCGGTGGGTCTTGCCCTTGGTGGTCGGCAAATTGCGGGGCAGCTTGTTCTCAGGCGTGCTGGGGCGAAAGCTGCTCAGGTTCAGATCGAGCGTGCCGTACAGGGTTTGGTCCGCCTGTGAAGGCATGGCGGCCAAGGTGGCGGCAAGCGCAAGGGCGCATGTGGCGAAACGGTTGAAGGCTTGAGACATGGCGAACGGCTTTCAGGCATCGTGAAACTGGACGGATTGTCCGGGATGGGTGGCTTGCGTCTAGCCCCGGGAAAACAGGGATGCCGGCTGAGTGACG
>JBEANX010000566.1:0-2521 GCA_041165245.1 Pseudomonadota bacterium | reverse complement strand
GACAACATCTTTGTCTTCCTGATGATCTTCACCTACTTCGCGGTGCCCTCGGCCTACCAGAAGCGGGTGCTCATGATCGGCATCATTGGCGCCATCGTGCTGCGCACGGTGATGATCCTGGCGGCCATGGCAGGCACATCCAGCCAGCGTCGCGCCAGCACGCACTTGGGAGACCAGGGGCAGGTGCATGACCAGCGTTGGGTGGTGGGCGCTGGGCTGGACTGGCAGACCCTGGGGCGTGTCGATGCCCGCTTGTCTGCCCGTGATCGGAGCAACCCTTTCGTTTTGGGCCGTAACCCCGCGGCCAGCCTGCAAGACCAGCAAACCCTCATCGCCTCCCAGTCGCATGACCTGCAATTGACCTACACCGGGCGCTGGGGCGGCTGGCCGGTCAGCATGGGTTGGCAGCAATCAAAGTCCGACTACGAGCGGCTGGGCCCAGGCCAGGCCGTGGTCGACAGCACCCGCTCCCTGAAAGGGCAGACGCGCCAGCGCGCCTGGTGGGCCGACACGACCTGGGCACTGTCTCCTCAGTGGTCTCTCAGCAGTGGCGTGCGCCTGGACCGATGGACACACCAGAGCCAGGCCACTGCTTACACCCGCCAATGCCAGGTGCAGTGGGTCGAGTTCGAGGGCGAGCTGTTTCCTGTCAACAGCGATTGCGTGGATGCCTTCCGAAACCAGAAACAGTCCCGTGAGCAATGGTTCAACCGAGGGGGCGAAGTGGCCTTGAGCTGGCAGCCCGAGCCCGGCTGGAAGCTGTACGCCCAAGCCAGCCAGCACTTTCGCAACCCCAATGTGGACGAGCTGTTCAAGGCTGCTGACGACCTGAGGCCTCAGCAGGGTCGCACGGGGGAGTTGGGCATCAGCCGGTCGATGGGTGCTGCCTGGGCCTGGTCGGCCACAGCGTTTGACATCCGCACCGAACACGAGATCGGCTATAGCCTTGACCCCGTGTCGAGTGAGCAAGTCAACCGCAACCAGACCCAGCCCACACGCCGGCAGGGCCTGGAGCTCGATGGCCGTTGGCAGGCCTTGCCTGCCTGGCGTTTGCAGGCGCAGGCAGGGTGGGTACGGCCGCGCTTCGAGGGCACGGGGCAGGTCATTTCGCTGGTGGCGCGGTTCCAGGCTTCGGTGCAATCGCAGGTGCGCACCTCGGCGCAAAGCTGGTGGAGTGTGAGTCTGCGCCATGTGGGTGCGCGTGACGACGGCAACACAAGCCCAGCCACGCCGTTTGGCCGCTTGCCGGCTTATCAGGTGGTGGACACCAGCTGGCGCTGGCAGTGGGGCGACTTTCAGGCCACATGGGGCGTCAACAACCTGCTGGACAAGGCCTACAGCACGCTGGCATTCAGCAACACCGTGTACCCGATGCCTGAGCGGCACGCTTACGTTGCGGTGAAGTGGCAGCTCAAGTGAGTGTGTCGTGTTGGGTTCGACGGCGCCAGACACCCAGTCCAAACAGGCACGCGATGCCCAGCGCGCCGAGCCACTGTGAGCCAGGTTCGGGCACGGCCGGCACGGCGATCTGGCCGAACAGGCCTTGTGTTTCATCGCCAGGGCCTGCAGCGAAATAAAGCCGGTTTGATTCACTCAGGCTGGCGCCATTGCCGAACTGCAGGCCCCAGAGCCCTCCGATCAAGACGAGCGCGCCTTGCTCGTTCAACAGCCGGCCCGCGTAGCGCCGAGTCCGTGGGTCAAACGCGGAGATGGTGCCGTCGCCAAAGTTGCCAACCAACAGGTGGCCACTGAACTCACCGAAATGCTTGGGTGCAAAGGTCAGACCCCAAGGCGCCTTCAGGCCCGTGCCGTCGCCCCAGGTGTGGATCAGTTGGCCATCCAGGGCGAACTCCGCCACGCGGCCCATGCCCTCGCCGGTGTTTTCTTCGCCCGGGGTGCCCCACGAAGCTTAGGTCACAAAAGCACGTTGGCCCAGCACCTGCACATTGAAGGGGGGGTAGCCGTCGGCTGCAAAGGGGGTGTTGAAACCTGCTTTGGCGGTGATGTCTGCGAACTGACCGTCGAACACCCGCATGCCCGGGTTGGCGCCGAAGTTCGCGGCATGGATCCGGCCTCCCGCTTCGCCCACACCCAAACCAAAAAATTGCACACCCTGTGAAGACTGGTCGATCACGGGCAGGGCTGTGGGGGATGTTGCCTTGCGTGATCCGAAAGTGCGGCTCGCCGCCGTAGAAGGCCACCCCCGTGGGGGTCCCGACGGCGACCATGGGCTGGGATGGCATGACGCCCATCCCTTGCACCGGGCCCGGCACAGTCACGATGCCCAAGTCACCCTGGTACAGCGGCGTGCCACTCACATCGCCCACCCATTGGCCGTGACCCAAAAATGCCCACCCAAACCGGCGGGCCGAATGGCGATTCCCCAGGCGTTGACCAGGGTGGGGTCGATCACCGCAGCATCAAAGCTGTCGGTCGTGGCCACCAGCTTGGTTTGCGCGTAGGCCGTGGCGGCCTGCGCCAGGCACGGGAGGGCCAGCAGCAGGGTCGAAATGGTTCGGGC
>JBEANX010000565.1:0-3501 GCA_041165245.1 Pseudomonadota bacterium | reverse complement strand
TGTCTTCCACACCCTTGAAGCCAACGCGGCTGCGCAGGTAGGCGCCATCGTTGAGGCTGCGGATGGATTTGCCCGAGCTGCTCTTCATGTAGTTGAGGTATTGGTCCAGGCTGCCGTAGATGGTCAGGTTCGAGGCAGAAGATGGGGCAGCGTTCTGGGCAAAAGCGCTGCCGCATGTGCAGGCCAGGGCGGCCGAGATGAGGGTGCGGTTGAGTTTCATTCTGGGGTCTCCGGTGAGTGGCGAAACTGGGCTGCCTTGGTGTGGCAGTAACCAATCCGTACATTGATTGCATCAGTTGGCCAGCTTTTCGGAAAGATACAAACGACGGGTCCTTGCAACACTCGGGCGCTGAACGCACACAATTGCGCGGTCGGTGTGCGTTTCTCGGGTTTGTATCTGTTGGTGATTACCCTCGATGCTCATTGATCGGTCCTCAATACCCTGGGATGAGTGGTTGACGCCAGAAATCGGCAAGGTTGTTTTTGATCGATTGCCGTCTCCAAGGACAAACCCCTGGAGCGTTCACTATTCGCGCAAATAGGGCGTCGGGCGCGCTTTTATGCAAAATGTACCTTGTGGTTCATGTCGGGGCTGTCTACGCTGTGAGCCTTGGAAATGCACCTTTCCGGTGTTTTTTGTACCCCCATCAATGGCTCGGGCATACCGGCCAGCCCCTCAGGAGACCACCCCATGAAGCTCAATCGTCGCTCCGTTCTGTTGGCTTGCAGCAGCCTTGTGATGGCCATGTCGGCCGCCTCTGTCCATGCGGGTGGTGCCATCAAGATTGCGTCCATCCAGGAGTTGTCTGGCACCGGCGCCACCGCTGGCAACAACTTCAAAAACGGCATGGACATGGCCATCAAGGAGATCAATGCCTCAGGCGGCATCCTGGGGCAGAAGATCGATGTCACCTACGCCGACACACAAAGCAACCCAGGTGTGGCCAAGGGTCTGGCCCAAAAGGCTGTCGATGACGATGTGTTCGCCGTGTTCGGCCCCGGGTTTTCAGGCTCCATCCTGGTGAGCATGTCCGAGACCAAGCGCGCCCAGATCCCCAACTTCACAGGTGGTGAGGCCGCGTCGGTCACGATGCAAGGCAACCCCTACATCTTCCGCACCAGCTTTGGCCAGCAGACCTCCATGCCCAAGGCCGCGCGCTACATGGCGCAAAACCTCAAGGCCAAGACGGTCGCCGTGATCTTTGTGAACAACGACTTCGGCAAGGGCGGCCGCGACATGATCACCAAGTCGCTGGAAGCGTATGGCGTCAAGGTGGTGGCTGACATCTCGACCGACCCCGGCAAGCTGGACTTCTCTGCCCCCGTGCTGCAGGCCAAGCAAAGCAATGCCGACGTGATCTTTGTCTACACCAACGAGGAAGAGGCCGCCCGCTGCCTGCGTGAACTCAAGAAGCAAGGCGTGACCAAGCCCATTTTTGGTGAGACTGTGCTGACAGGCCAGAAAGTGATCGAACTCGCGGGTGATGCTGCCAACGGCGCTCAGGCCCACATCGGTTTGTCAGTCGACGCGCCTGTGCCCGCCATGCGTGCCTTCCGCGCTCGCTTCGAGAAGGCTTTCAACTACCTTCCCGACCACAACGGCATCAAGGGCTACACCAGCGTGTATGTCATGAAGGCGGGCATCGAAAAGGTCGGCAAGGTGGATCGCGAAGCTTTTGCCAAAGCCATGAAGGGCCTGAGCGTGAGCGTGGCCAAGCACCCGGGTGTGTTGATGGATGTCTCCTACAACGACAAGGGTGACCTCGATCGCGAAAGCTTCGTTGTGGAAGTGCGCAACGGCAAGCAGGAAGTGCGCGAAGTGCTGCCCGCCCTGTCCAAGAAGTAAAGCTCCGCGGGCTCTCAAGGCGTGAGCACACCACGTGGCGCATAGGGCTTCACGTGGTGGCTGACTGCGAACTGCACACGTCCATTTTTTGACTCCTCCACCATTGGAGCTGTGATGAACGATTTCATCCAACTGCTGCTCTCTGGCCTGGCCAGCGGCAGCATCTATGCCCTGGCTGCACTGGGTTTCACCCTGCTGTGGCAAGCCAGCGGCACCATCAATTTTGCGCAGGGCGAGTTCGTCATGCTGCCGGCCTTCCTGATGCTGGCCTTCAACAGCTTTGGCATGCCCTTGCTGTTGAGCTTTGCATTCACGTGCTTTGTGGCCGTGATCGTGCTGGGCTGGGCCTTCAAGCGTGGCCTGGCCGACCCGCTGCTCAAGTTCGGCATGATGCCCATCGTGGTGGCCACATTGGGCTTGTCGATCGCCATGAAAAACGGCATTCGCGCTGGCGTCAGCGCTGAAGCGTTTGCCTTCCCCTCCTTGTTTGGTGATGCGGTCTTCCATGTGGGCTCATCGGCGATCACTGCGGGTGACGTGGGCACGCTGCTGGCCTCCCTGGTGCTGGTGCTGGCCACGCAGGCCTTCCTGAACAAGACCGTCACCGGACGCGCCATGCAGGCCGTGGCCCAGAACACCGACAGCGCCACGGTGCTGGGCATCAATGTGCCTCGCATGATCTTCTACACCTTTGCCATCAATGCGCTGCTGGCGTGTGCCGCGGCCCTGCTGGTCACACCGGCTTACCTGGCCAAGTTCGACATGGGAGAGGGCCTGAGCACCAAGGCCTTCTTCGCAGCCATCATTGGCGGCTTCAACAACTCGCGAGGGGCGCTGCTGGGCGGTGTCATCGTGGGCGTGAGCGAGAACCTGGCGGCGCACTACGTGTCAGCGGCCTACAAGGACGCGGTGGCCTTGGTCATCTTCATGTTCGTCATCCTGGTCAAGCCGCAAGGGCTGCTTGGCAAGAAGGTTGAACGCAAGGTCTGAGGCCTCCACACACGCATCAAAGGATTTGACATGTTCAACCGAAACGTCCTGATCGGCGTCATTGGCCTGGCCTTGCTGCTGGCCCTGCCGCCCTTCCTCAAAAACTATGGCATCTATCTGCTCAGCTATTGGCTGGTCTACGTGATCGCCAACATGGGCCTGAACCTCACGGTGGGTTATGCCGGGCAGAAATCCCTGGGGCACGCCGCCTTCTTTGGCATCGGTGCCTACACGGTGGCCATCCTCATGAAAGCTGGCATCAGCTTCTGGATCGGCCTGCCGCTGGCGGTGCTGGGCTGCTTCGTGATCGGCCTGGCCGTGGGCTTCCCGGCCCTGCGCGTGCAGACCATCTACCTGGCTTTCGCCACCCTGGGCTTCAACACTGCGGTATGGCTGGTCATGCGCAACGAAGAGGCCATCACCGGCGGCACCTATGGCATCAACGGCATTGGCCGCCCCAGCTTCTTCGGCTTGTCGCTCGACGGTTCCCTGGCCTTCTATTACTTGGTGCTGGGCGCCGCCATCTTGCTGGCAGCGCTGATGTGGGGCTTGCTGCGCTCGCCGTGGGGCAAGGCCTTCACGGCCCTGCGCGACAACCCCATCCGCGCTGAAAGCCTTGGCATCAACGTGCAAGCCTACACGCTGCTGGCCTTCGCCATCGGCGC
>JBEANX010000564.1:0-3044 GCA_041165245.1 Pseudomonadota bacterium | reverse complement strand
TCTGCCTCCACCACCGAGCGCTTACGGGCCAGTTCGGCCTCGTCGGTGGTCTTGGTGAGTTCGGCCAGGTGTTCGAGCTTGTGGGCGGCCTTGGCGGCCAGCCGTGCTTCTTGCTCGGCCTGCAGGCGCTGGTGGCGGGCCTGGCCTTCCTCGTAGCTATGGCGGGCTTTGTCGGCGTCCTGCTGGCTCCAGGCGGCCCAGCCGGTGGGGCGGGGCTCTTGCGAATGCACAGGCACCAGGCTGATGCAATCGACCGGGCAGGCAGGGATGCAGAGTTCGCAGCCGGTGCAGTCGGCCTCGATCACGGTGTGCATTTGCTTGGGCGCACCCACGATGCAATCGACTGGGCAGGCCTTGATGCACAGGGTGCAGCCAATGCACCAGCCTTCATCGACCACGGCCAGAAAGCGCGGGCCTTCGATGCCGCGTTCAGGGTGCAGGGGGATCACCGGCCGGCCTGTGGCTTGGGCCAGGCGCTCGATGCCTTCCGCGCCGCCAGGCGGGCACAGGTTGATCTCGGCCTCACCCCGGGCGATGGCCTGGGCATAGTGCGCGCAGTCGGGGTAGCCGCAACTGGTGCATTGCGTCTGGGGCAGCAGGGCGTTGATCTGGTCGGCGTCGAGCATGGGGGGCCGAGTTTAAAGCCTGCCCAGCCTGGCCGGGGCCAAGCGCGCTCAGATCGAGCGCTGGTTCACCCGCTTCATCAGCGCCTCGGCGGATTCTTTGCGCTCGCTGAAGCGATCCACCAGGTAGGGGCTCACGTCGCGTGTCAGCAGGGTGAACTTGACCAGCTCTTCCAGCACGTCCACCACGCGGTCGAGGTAGCTGGAGGGCTTCATGCGGTCGTGCTCGTCAAACTCCATGAAGGCCTTGGCCACCGACGACTGGTTGGGGATGGTGATCATGCGCATCCAGCGGCCCAGCACGCGCATCTGGTTCACGGCATTGAACGATTGCGAGCCACCGCTGACCTGCATCACCGCCAGCGTCTTGCCTTGGGTGGGGCGCACCGAACCCGCGCTCAGCGGGATCCAGTCGATCTGCGTTTTCATGATGCCCGTCATGGCGCCATGCCGTTCGGGCGAGCACCACACCATGCCCTCGGCCCACAGGCAGAGCTCGCGCAGCTCGACCACCTTGGGGTGGGTCTCGGGGGAGTCGTCCGGCAAGGGCAAGCCGCTGGGGGTGTAGACCTTCACCACAGCGCCCATGGCTTGCAAGATGCGGGCAGATTCTTCCACCAGCAAGCGGCTGAAGGAGCGCTGGCGCAGCGAGCCATAAAGCAGCAAGATGCGCGGCGCATGCGTGGAGGGCTCAGCCGGGCGAAGCATTGCCGCGTCAGGCACCTGAAAGTTGGCGGCCTCCACATGTGGCAGCTCGGCCAACAGGCCTTGCGGCTCAGACATGGCGCTTGCCTTGGGCGTCAACCACCACTTCGCCGTCTTCCTTGGTGAAGGCGCCTTGCTGGGACTTGGGCAGGATGTCGAGCACCAGCTCAGAGGGGCGGCACAAGCGCGTGCCCAAAGGCGTGACCACGATGGGGCGGTTGATCAAGATGGGGTGGGCCACCATGAAATCAAGCAGCTCGTCATCGGACCACTTGACGTCGTCCAAGTTAAGGCTGTCATAGACATCGCCCTTGCTGCGCAGCACTTCGCGCACCGACAGGCCGCAGGCCTTCACCAGTTCGACCAACTCAGCGCGGGTGGGGGGTGTTTCAAGGTAAAGCACCACGGTGGGCTCGATGCCCGCATTGCGGATCATGGCCAGGGTGTTGCGCGAGGTGCCGCACTGCGGGTTGTGGAAGATGGTGACGTCGCTCATGGTGGTCTGGCTCAAGGTTTGGATGAGGTGGGTGCGGGCACGGTGCCAAGCAGATGGTGCAGTGTCAGGCCCAACAGGGCGCCCAACACTTGCGCCGCCACAAAGCCGGGTGCGCTGGCGGGGGCGATGCCTGCAAAGCTGCCGCTGAACATGCGGCCAAAGGCTGCGGCCGGGTTGGCAAAGGAGGTGGAAGCCGTGAACCAATAGGCCGCGCCGATGTAGCAAGCCACCATGGCAGAAACCTTCGCTGCAGGCGCCCGCAAGATCACCAGCAAGAGCCCTGCCGTGGCCACAGCCTCGGCCACCCACTGGCCCTGGCCCGTGCGCACTTTTTGCGACCATTGCAAGATGGGCAGGTCAAACATCGCGTGGGCCAGCCAAGCACCGCAAGCGGCTCCTGCCAATTGCGCCACGACATAGGCCCCCAAGAGCGCCCAAGGCAGCTCGCCACGAAGGCTCATCACCAGGCTGACGGCTGGGTTGAAGTGCGCGCCGCTCACCGGCCCGAAAACTTCGATCAGGATGAACAGCCCGAAGACGGTGGCCAAGGTGTTGGCCAGCAGCGCAACGGCGATGTTGCCGCCACTCAGGCGCTCGGCCATGATCCCTGAGCCGATGACGATGGCCAGCAAAAGGGCGGTGCCGAGGCATTCGCCCAACAGGCGGTGTTTCAAAGTGGACATGGCTTGGCGGTGCAGGCGTGTGCCTTCAGCAGGTGGTACACGGGGAATGAGGGGTGCAGGCGGGCACCTCCACTGGCGCACAGGGCTGGCCCTGGCAGCAGTGCTCGGTCAGGTAGCCCAGCAGGTCGTTCATGTGGGCATAGGCCGCACGGTAGATCAGGTGGCGCCCGTCGCGTTCTTGGGTGATCAGGCCGGCGTGTGTCAACTCTTTGAGGTGGAAGGACAAGGTGGTGGCCGCCACGGCCAGTTGCTCGGCGAGGCTGCCTGGGGTCAGCCCTTGCGGGCCGGCCACCACCAGGGCACGGAATACCCGCAAGCGAACCGGCTGTGCCAAGGCAGCGAGCGAGGTGACAACGCTTTGTTCTTCCATGATTCAATGATATTTGAATGATGGAAGAATGGCAAGGGTGTCAAGGGTGTCAAGGCGCGCATCGCTGCAAGGCCCAAGAAAAAACCCCTCGTCCATGAGGATGAGGGGTTTTGGGGGAGGGGTTGTGCATGGCGCCTTTGGGCGCGGCTGCCTCGATCAGTTCAAGC
>JBEANX010000563.1:0-6920 GCA_041165245.1 Pseudomonadota bacterium | reverse complement strand
GGCCTCAAGCCTGGCCGGGGCCGCATCTCCAGCGGGCCTGACATGGGTGAGCCCATGAACGGCGCGGCCGTGCAGGGTGTGGTCTCGCGCAGCGTGCGCGACACCGCCGCCATGATGGACGTGCTGCAAGGCCCCGAGCCCCATGCGCCCTACCCTTTTGCGCGCCCTGCCGTGCCCTACCTGCAGGCCATGCAGCAAAGCCCAGGGCGCTTGAAAATCGGCTTCACCACCTCGTCGCCCATCGGCACGCCGGTTGATGCCCAAGCCGTGGCTGCCGTGCAAGACGCCGCCCGCCTGCTCGAATCTTTGGGCCACCATGTGGAAGAAGTGCCCCACCCCGTGGACGGCAAGGCCCTGGCGCAGGATTTTCTGACCACCTGGTTCTGCGTCATGGCCGAACTGGTGGACACCTACAAAGAGCTCACAGGCGCCAAAAACGGCGACTTCGAGCCCGACACCCTGGCCATGGCCGCCGTGGGCCGCAGCGTGCCTGCCGTGGAGCTGCTGCGCTGCAATTCGCGCTGGCACCAGCACAACGTGGCCCTGAGCCACTACCACCATCACCAACGCTTTGACCTGTGGCTCAGCCCCGTGCTGGCTGCACCACCCGTGAAGATTGGCGAGCTGGACACGCCCAAGCTGCTGCAGATGTCCAGCCAGGTGGTAGACGCCCTGGGCCTGTCGGGCTGGTTGCGCAAGACCTCGCTGTTTCAAGACTCGGTGCTGCAGAACCTGGCCTGGACGCCCTACACACAGCTCGCCAACCTGACCGGCCGCCCCGCCATCTCGCTGCCTCTGTACTGGACACCTGAAGGCCTGCCCTTGGGCGTTCAGTTCGTGGCCGCGCTGGAAGGCGAAGCCCTCTTGCTGCAACTGGCCGCCCAGCTGGAGCAAGCCCGTCCTTGGTTTGACCGACACCCGCCGATCTGAGCGGGTCTGCCCGACCGCCAGGCGCATCGAGGCCCACGGGGAAGGCGCAGCAGTTACCATCACGGCTGGCACGGCCTTGGCCGCCTCTCCCTTTCGCTTTCTCCCGCTGCTGCCCTCATGGATCTGGTCTTCCCTCACACCTTCGTGCCTTGGTTCCGCTCGGTGGCGCCGCACATCCACGCGCACCGGGGCAAGACCTTCGTGGTGGGCATCTGTGGCGAGGCCATTGCCGCCGGCAAGCTCGAGAGCCTGGTGCAAGACCTGGCCCTCATGCAGGCCATGGGCATCAAGATCGTGCTGGCCCATGGCTTTCGGCCACAGCTGGAAGAACAACTGCGCGCCAAAGGCCAGGAATCAAAATTCAGCCACGGCATGCGCATCACCGACCCCGTGGCGCTGGATTGCGCCCAGGAAGCCGCCGGCCAGCTGCGCTACGAGATCGAAGCTGCGTTTTCCCTGGGGCTGCCCAACACGCCCATGGCGGGCGCTTCTGTCAGCGTGATCTCGGGCAACTTCGTGACGGCCCGCCCCGTGGGCATCGTTGATGGCATCGATTTCATGCACACCGGTCTGGTCCGCAAGATCGACGCTGTGGCCGTGCGCCGCGCCATCGACACCGGCGCCATGGTCATGCTCTCGCCGTTTGGCTTTTCGCACACCGGCGAGGCCTTCAACCTGAGCATGGAAGACGTGGCCACCAGCGCCGCCATTGCCCTGCAAGCCGACAAGCTGGTCTTCGTGACCGAGGTGCGCGGCATCTTGCAGAACATCGTGCAGGACCCGGCCCAGGCCGTGGCCCTGGAGGCAAAACAGCACGACCCCGAGGTCGAGATCGACCAGGAACTGGCCTTGCTCGATGCCAAGCGCCTGCTGGCCGCCCTGCCCAACCCCTTGCAGCCCACCGACACGGGCTACTACCTGCAGCATGCCGTCAAAGGCAGCGAAGGTGGTGTCGAGCGCGTGCACATCATCCCCTTCAAGGTCGATGGCTCGCTGCTGATGGAAGTCTTCACGCACGATGGCGTGGGGACCATGATCGTCGATGAAAAACTGGAAAGCCTGCGCGAGGCCACGCCCGACGACGTGGGCGGCATCCTGCAACTGATCGAACCTTTCGAGCAAGATGGCACCTTGGTCAAACGCAGCCGCACCGAGATCGAGCGCGACGTGACGCAATACACCGTCATCGAGCACGACGGCGTGATTTTCGGTTGTGCAGCTCTCTACCCCTTCCCTGAGGCCGGCACAGCCGAAATGGCCGCACTCACCGTGTCTCCCCACGTGCAGGGCCAGGGTGATGGCGAGCGCATCCTCAAGCGCATCGAACAACGCGCCCGGTCAATGGGCCTGTCGACACTGTTTGTTTTGACAACGCGTACCATGCACTGGTTCAACAAGCGTGGCTTTGCGCCGGTCGACCCGACCTGGCTGCCCGAAGCCCGCAAGCGCAACTACAAGTGGGACCGGCGCTCGCAAGTGCTGGTCAAACACCTCAAGTGAATTTTTTCAAGCCCTGACCGTCGAGAGAAGAACATGGCACGCACCATTCAATGCAAGCACCTGAACAAAGAGGCCGAGGGCCTGGACTTTGCACCCTACCCCGGTGAATTGGGCAAACGCATCTACAACGAGATCGGCAAGGAAGCCTGGGCCCTGTGGATGAAGCACCAGACCATGCTGGTCAATGAAAACCGCCTGAACCTGGCCGATGCACGCGCCCGCCAATACCTGGCCCGCCAGATGGAGCAATTCTTTTTTGGTGCCGGCGCCGAGCAAGTGCAAGGCTATGTGCCACCCACGCAGGCCTGAGGCTCGAACCCGCAGCCCTCAGGGGCATGCCACACAAAGCCGCCCTCGGGCGGCTTTTTTGTGCCCAACCGCTCAGTCAACAAGCGTCACAAGGCATTGATGGGCACCTTCAAGTACGAGGTGCCATTGGCCTCAGGTGGCGGCATGTGCCCCGCGCGGATGTTGACCTGCACCGACGGCAGGATCAGGTTGGGCATGGCCAAGGTGGCGTCTCGGGCCTGCCGCATGGCGACGAAATCAGCTTCGCTCACACCATCATGGACATGGATGTTGTGCGCGCGCTGGTCGGCCACGGTGGTGACCCACTGAGGCGCACGGTGGGCCGGCGGGTAGTCATGGCACAGGAACAAGGTGGTGTGCTCGGGCATGGCCAGCAAACGGCGGATCGACGCGAACAGCGCATGCACATCGCCCCCTGGGAAATCAGCCCGGGCGGTGCCCACATCGGGCATGAAAAGCGTGTCGCCCACAAAGGCTGCACCGTCGACCAGATAAGCCATGTCAGCTGGGGTGTGGCCGGGCACATACAGGGCTTGGGCCTGCAAGCTGCCAATCTGAAAGTGCTCGCCGTCGTCAAACAGGTGGTCGAACTGGCTGCCATCGGGCATGAATCCTGGCTCCAGGTTGAACAAGCCCTTGAACACCATTTGCACCTGCTGGATGTAGCGGCCAATGGCCACTTTGCCGCCCACCGCCTGCTTCAGGTAAGCGGCCGACGAGAGGTGGTCGGCATGGGCGTGGGTCTCGAGGATCCAATCGACCGTCAAGCCCTGCTCCTGGATGCGTGAAACCAGCCGGTCGCAAGACGCCGTGCTTGTGCGGCCTGATTTGGGGTCGAAATCAAGCACAGGGTCGATGATCGCTGCGCGCTGGGTGGCTGGGTCCACCACCAGGTAGCTGACCGTCCAGGTGGCTGGGTCGAAAAACGCTTCGACCTGGGCGTGAGCAAGGGTGTGGTGGCTCATGGGGTGTCCTTTCAGGAGCGACTCAGGCCGCATCCAGACAGTTCGTTGACAAATATTATGTCTTTTCATAAACTGTTGTCAATGGCACCTGATTCCCTTTCTTGTGGAGCCCGCACCAATGAGCGAAACCGCCCTGAACACCGAAGCCCTGCGCGCCGCCGCAGGCCAAGCGGTCAGCACCCTCAAGTTGCTGGCCAATGAAGACCGGCTCTTGCTGCTTTGCCAACTCAGCCAGGGCGAGCAATGTGTGAGCGAACTGGAAGAGCGCCTGGGCATCCGCCAACCCACCTTGTCGCAGCAACTGGGTGTGCTGCGCGAGCAAGGCCTGGTCAACACGCGCCGACAAGGCAAACACATTTTCTACACCGTGGCCAGCGCCGAGGTGCTGGACATCCTGCAGGTGCTGTACCGCCTTTACTGCCCCAAGGAGGCTTGAGCCATGAACCTGATCACCATTGACTGGTCGAACTTCACCCCATGGGCTGCTTTGATCGGCGGCGGCTTGATCGGCCTGTCTGCCATCGGCTTGGCGCTGCTCAATGGGCGCATTGCGGGCATCAGTGGCATCGTTGCGGGTGTGCTGCGGCCGGTGAAAGGCGACACCGCATGGCGAGTGGCCTTCGTGCTGGGCCTGCTGCTCGCGCCTTGGGCCTGGCAAGTTGTCAGCCCCCTGCCCGCCTCACAAGTGGCCGCCAGCAACATGACCTTGGCCCTGGCGGGCCTGCTGGTGGGCGTGGGCACACGCTACGGCTCGGGCTGCACCAGTGGCCACGGGGTGTGTGGCTTGTCGAGCCTGTCAGTGCGCTCTTTGGTGGCCACGCTGAGTTTCATGGCCTTTGGCTTCATCACCGTTTACTTCACGCGCCACCTGTTGGTTGCGTGAGCAGGAACTACGCATGCACATCTTCACAGCCTTCATGGCCGGCCTCATCTTCGGCATTGGCCTGCTGGCCTCTGGCATGGCCAACCCGGCCAAGGTGCTGGGTTTTCTGGACCTGGCGGGCTCTTGGGACCCCTCCCTGGCCTTGGTCATGGCGGGCGCCATCGCGGTGGGGTTGCTGGGCTTTCACCGCACCAAGGGCCGCCGGCTTTCTTGGCTGGGCTTGCCGATGAAACTGCCCACGGCCACCCAGATCGACCGCCGCCTGGTGCTGGGCAGCTTGACCTTTGGTGCGGGTTGGGGCTTGGCGGGCTATTGCCCTGGCCCGGCCATCGTGTCCTTGGGTGCAGGGCAAAGCTCGGCACTGGTCTTTGTGCTGGCCATGGTGGCGGGCATGCTGCTGTTCGAGACCTTGCAAAAGCGCAAGACCATCAAACAGCAAGAAGGCCACGCATGAACACCGCAGCGCATGACCCTTCTGTCTGGCTGAACTGGCTGGCGGCCATCGCCACAGTGGCCTTGGTGGCCACCTATGAAGTGGTGCAAAGATGGCGACACCAACACGCCCCAGAGCAACACGCACCCCAGGCGCACGCCGACCTGCGCGAAGCCTGGTTCAAGGCGGTCAGCGATCAAGTGGGCTCAGAGATCATCGCTGTGCAAACCTTGCGCAACTCGCTGATGTCAGCCACTTTGACAACCTCCACCGCGGCCTTGGGCCTGATGGGCACGGTCACGCTGGCCGCCTCGTCGCTGCACGCCATGCTGAGCGATTCAGCCAGTTTGGCCGCTTGGGTTCAACCCCGCGCCCTCATGGAAGTGCTGCTCATGGTGGCCTTGTTTTCAGCCATGGCATGCTCGGCGATGGCAGTTCGATACCTCAACCACGCCAGCTACATCTTGTCGATGCCGGTGATGTCGGCCACGCGTCAGAGCTGGGAAGGAACGGGCATCCATTACCTGCGGCGCGGTGGCGTGCTGTATGGCTGGGGCTTGCGGTCCTTGCTGATGGTGGCGCCGCTGGTGGTCTCGATCGTGAGCCCATTGGCAGGCCCATTGGCCAGCTTGGGCCTGCTGGTGGTGCTTTGGCAGCTTGATCAAGTGAACTTCAACGAACCCAAGCCGCTTCCGCAACAGGCATGAAAAAGGCCCAGTACCTGAGGGTGCTGGGCCTTGCAGCTTGCCAGGGCAAGGCCTTGGCAAGTGAGGTGTCAAACCATCAGTGGACTCGACCAGAACCCTTGCCCAAACTCGTGGTGGTGTTGGTGGTTGTTGTGCTCGACACGGTCGCAGTGCGCAAGGTGCTTGCGGCCACGGCGGCAACAGGCACTGGGCACGAAGCGATCACCTTGGTTTGCAGATCAGTCAGGCGGCGGCCCAGGTCATTGAACACGCGAGATTGGCCAGTACCGCGGGGGTCAAGGACCGGCGTGGTCGAAATCAGGAAGTCCGACAACTGCGACTCCACACCGGCTGAGCGAACGTTGATCTGCAGGAAACGATTGAAGGTTGCTGAACCAGAGCGTGCCTCGCGCGAGTTGTGGCAACCGTTGCAGGTGTTGATGGCAAATTTATGCATCAAATCACCCACGTTTGCAGCAGTTCCATCCGCCAACTTGGCACCAGCAGGCACCACGAGCCCCGTTGTGTTCCAGATGGGGACGTTGTTCAAGGACGAGCCTGCTGTGAAAGGCGTGCCGCCTGAAGCCACGGCAACACCATTGGGATCGAGCTGAGCTGGTGTTTCATGACGCTCCAGCAAGATGTTCACGGCGTTTTTGTTGACGTACTTGCTCAACAAAGCCGAATTGCTCGAACCCGCCACATTGAACGACAGATCAGGGTTGTTCTTCACCGGCACGGGCACGAGACGCGTTGGCCCCGCACTCGTCACGCTGAGGTTGAACTCGCGCAGCTCCCATGGGCCGGCCAAAGCAATCTCGTTGGTTCGCACCTGATTGATGGGGTTGCCATTGGCACGCCCCGACTGCAAACCATTGAGCGAGAACTTGTCAGTCACGGCCTGGAGTGCAGAGTTGTACTCGGGCGAGCCCAAGGTCTTCGTACCAAGCTCATGCCAGACCTTGCCCCATTGCCGGACATCGGCCAGCGTTTGAGCGGGCAAGTTGTACTCAAAGATCATGGTGAACTGGCGAGGGTTGCCTGAGGCATCGAGCACACCAAACACAAAGCGGCCTTCACCAGCGGAGCCCTTGTCAATGTTGCGCACATCCATGCGGTTGACGATGGCCAACAAGCGGACGGGCGCCTGGGTCAGATCCAGCTTGCCATTGGCCAACTTGGGCCACCCATCGATGGTTTCCTGAATGGCTGGA
>JBEANX010000562.1:0-4939 GCA_041165245.1 Pseudomonadota bacterium | reverse complement strand
TGGGGGTGGATGGCAGCAGCAACCCTGCGGCCGGTCAGTCGCGTTTGGCATTGACTTTGGCGGGCATCCAAAAATTGCTGGATCGCTACGACGCCGTGGGCGATGTGGCAGTCCGTCTGGTGACCTTCTCGAACAGCTTCGGCACCTTGGGCGACACCTGGCTCTCGGTGGCTGATGCCAAAGCCAAGTTGACCACCAGCAGCATCACGGCCACCGGCGGTACCAACTATGACTATGGCTTGAGCGCTTCACAGACGGCCTTCAACACGGCCACGGGCAAGCTGGGCAACGCGCAAAACGTGTCGTACTTCTTCTCTGATGGCGCTCCCACACTGTCAGACAAGTCGCCGTACAGCAAGAACGTGATCGACCCCACCACTGGCCTCAAAGGCACCAACGACGCGAGCACGACGGACACTGCCTTGGGCGATGGCATCGACGCGACAGAGGAGGGCAAGTGGATCACCTTCCTCAACGACAATCAGATCAAGAGCTACGCCGTGGGCTTGACCACCGATGCCAACTCAGGCAATTTGGCCAACCCCACCTTGTATCTGGACCCGATTGCCTATGACGGGCAAGCGACGTCCAACCGAGCTGCCGTGGTGGTGCAAGATTTGAACAACCTCGATGCCAACCTCGCAGGCACCGTGGCTCAAGCGCTCAAGGGCAACTTGGTGGGCGCAGCTGGCATCACCGCATTTGGTGCAGATGGCTTCAACCATGTCGACAGCTTCACAACGTCGGCGGCGAGCAAGGTGTTCGACGCAGCCAACCCCATCGTGACCGTCACGACCGACAAGGGCGGTGTGTTCACCTTGAACATGCAGACCTCTGAGTACTCCTACACGGCGGCAGTTGGCGCCACGGTGGGTACCACCGACTCGATCAAGCTGGTCATGTCCGACAAAGATGGTGACACCACCTCGACATCGATCAACTTCGTGGTTGAGCAAGCCAAGGTGACCGTCGGTTTGGCCACGGGCGACACCCTCACGGGTGGCGCAGGGCCTGATCAAATCCTGGGCCGCGATGGTGCAGACAGCATCGTTGGAGGCACAGGCAATGACAACTTGTTTGGCAACGGCGGCAACGACACCCTCAATGGCGGCGATGGCAACGACACCCTCCACGGTGGCGCTGGCAACGACAACCTGACGGGCGGCTTTGGCTCCGATGTGTTTGCTTGGCACTTGTCTGACGCGGGCACCAACCAGGCCACGCGTGCGAGTGACACCATCAAGGACTTCAACGTGGCAGCGCCTTCAGCGGGCGGCGACGTGCTGGATCTGCGTGACCTTCTCAGCAATGAGTCGAGCGCCAACATTCAGAACTACCTGGATATCACGACCACGGCCACACAGACTGTCATCCGGATCAGCCCAACGGGCGGGTTCACCAATGGCACCTTTGCGGCTGCGGCGGACACCCAAGAGATCGTGCTGGAAGGCGTGAACTTGCGTGATGTCAATGCCATCGGCTTGGGCGCCACGGCCACCAACAAGGAGATCGTCGATCAGTTGATCAAGCAGGGCAAATTGTTGATCGACGGCGCATGACCATGTCTCACTCATGAAAACCGCGCCCTGGTGGCGCGGTTTTTTCGTCTCTGGCCCTGGCTTTGCGAGTTGGGTGCATGCCCAAACAAAAGGCCTGCACGATGCAGGCCTTGTGAGTGCTTGTGGGGGCAGGTGCCTAAGCGGCAGGAATTACTTCTTGAACTTGGCTTGCGGCACTGTCTTGAGGTCGCTGCCCAGGCTGCCAATGTAGTTCGCCAGCATTTTGAGCTCAGCATGCGTGAACATCTTGGCCTGGCCCGCCATGATGGCGTTGTTGCGACCGACCTTGGCATTGCCCTCGATCTGGTAGGCCTTCAACGCCACATACAGGTAATCAGCATGTTGGCCCGCCAGCTTGGGGTAGGCGCTGTCGATCGGTTTGTTCAGACCTTCGCCGTGGCATGAAGCGCAATTGCCTTTTTGCAGCAGCGTGGCCACTTCAGCGGGGGGGGCACCCGTCTTACCGCTGCGCGCGGGAAGGTTCTTGCCGAGGGCTTCGTAGTAGGCCGAAACGTCCAGGATGTCCTGCTCGGTCAAGCTGGTTGCAATGCCCTTCATGGTGGGGTGCTTGCGGTCGCCCTTCTGATAGGCAGTCAGGGCTGATGCAATGTATTTGGCATTCTGCCCAGCGATCATGGGCACCTTGTAGACCTCAGGAAAGCTGGCTTGGTAGCCTGCAATGCCGTGGCAACCAATGCACATGGCAATTTTGCCTTTGCCAGCATCGGCATTGCCGACTTTGGTGTCAGCGGCATGCGCAGTGACTGAGGCCAACACCGAACCTGCCAGCGCCAGGGCGCCCAGGGACTTCATCAGCACGGAAGCCGTTCGGCTGGACGTGGTGTCCGCCAGGTGGGTCAGGGCAGGGCGCATGGCAAGTCTCGGTGTGTTCATGTGAGGGGTCGCTGTGAAGAGGACTGTGGGCAAGAAACACAAGGCGCAAACTCATTATAGGGAGCGCCCTATACTGCCGGTTAAGTATCTACGTGATTGAGCAGGATCATGAAATTCCAAGGCACCGACCAATACGTCGCCACCGACGATCTGAAACTGGCCGTGAACGCGGCGCTGGCCCTCAAACGGCCCTTGCTGGTCAAAGGCGAGCCCGGCACAGGCAAGACGATGCTCGCAGAAGAGGTCTCTGAGGCCCTGGGTTTGCCCTTGTTGCAATGGCACATCAAATCCACGACCAAAGCCCAACAGGGCCTCTACGAATATGACGCCGTCAGCCGCCTGCGTGACAGCCAGTTGGGCGACGAGCGCGTCAAAGACATCCACAACTACATCGTCAAAGGTGTGTTGTGGCAAGCCTTTGAGTCAGATCAGCCTGTGGCCGTGCTGATCGACGAAATCGACAAAGCCGACATCGAGTTCCCGAACGACCTGCTGCGAGAAATCGACCGCATGGAGTTCTACGTGTACGAGACGCGTGAGCTCATCAAGGCCAAGCACCGCCCTTTGGTGATCATCACCTCGAACAACGAGAAAGACCTGCCTGACGCTTTCCTGCGCCGCTGCTTCTTCCACTACATCCGCTTCCCGGATGCCGAGGTCATGCAGCAGATCGTGGACGTGCACTTCCCTCACATCAAGAAGGACTTGCTGTCCGCCGCGCTCAAGCAGTTCTATGAAGTGCGCAACCTGCCGGGCCTGAAAAAGAAGCCTTCAACCAGTGAGTTGATCGATTGGCTCAAGCTGCTGGTGGCCGAAGACATCCCCTTGGAAGTGCTGCAAAGCAAGGACGACAAGGTTTCGGTGCCACCCCTGGTGGGCGCCTTGCTCAAGAACGAGCAAGACTTGAACCTGTTCGAGCGCCTGGTACAGATGGCTCGCAACCACCGCTGAGGCGGTGTCTCTTGCCTGAGTGGCCTCGGGAGAGGTGGCTCAGGCCGCCAGGGGCGGTTGGGCCGCGACCACCCGGTTTCGCCCTTCGGCCTTGGCTTGGTAGAGCGCTTCATCGGCGCGCCGCATGAGGCTTTCTAGTGGCTCGCGTGGGTCTTCTGCCGTGGCCAGGCCGCTGCTGATGGTCACGGAGATGGATTCATCTTCCCAGTCAATGCTGACTTGGTTGACGGCCTCCCGCAGCCGTTCTGCTGCAAGAACGGCCCCTTCGTGCAAGGTGTGAGGCAAGAGAACGCAGAACTCCTCGCCGCCAAAGCGCGCGACTCGGTCGACCTCACGGGCTTGGCCCTGAAGCCTTTGTGCGATGGCGCACAAAACGGCGTCGCCTGCGGCATGGCCCAGTCGGTCATTGATGCGCTTGAAGTGATCGATGTCCACGATCAGCAGCGAGAAGGTCTCGCCAAAACGCTGCAAGCGCTGGTATTCGCGGTCCAGCAAGTACTCGATGGCCCGGCGGTTGAGAAGGCCTGTGAGCGAATCATGGTGCGACAAGTGCTCGAGCTTGCGCACCAGCCGCATCACCACCATGTAGCCCAGCATGAAGGCGGAGGTGATGGAGAGCAGCAGGTGCAAGATCAGCAGCGCGAAGGTCGACACCTCCGGGTTCACACCTTGCCACCAGTGGTGCAAGGTCGGCACGCTCATGACCACGGCACCACCCACGAACAAGGCCCCGGCGGAACCCAGGATGGTGCTGTGAGCGCGCGCTGCCGCTTCGTTGAACTCGAAGGCCAGCGGCGCGTGGTTTTCGTAAGCCGTGCGCCAGAGCAGGGCGCCCACGGCGACCGTGCTGAGCACCTCGCCCAGATGGATCCAGCCCAGGGGCAGGCAGACCAGCAAGTTGAATGCCGGCATGCCAAGGCTCATCACCACATGTGAGGTGTCGGTTTGCCTCAGGCGCAGAAAGCTCTGAAGGCCTCTGCGCATCGACACCAGCCCCCACACCACCAACACATTGGCCAAGAGCAGGCGGGCCGGGATGTCCAGCAAGGCATGCAAGGGCAGCATCGACAGGGCCAGGCCATTGGCCGCGGCAGCCACCATCCAGTGCCCTGCGGCACGCCTTGACAGCCCGAGCATGGAACCTGCGATCCACCATGTCATGGTGACCAGGCCGTGGATCATCAGCACGGTGGCGAGAAAAACCACGTTCACGTTCATGCTGGCCCCCTGCGCGGCTGGTCATGCTCAGAACGGTGCCACGAGCGTTTGGCTGAGTAGACCGACGAAACACACGCCCGTTGCAGCGCCAACGGGCAAACAAGCCCGTCAGGCGACACAATAGACATCAGTTCGCAGGACTGCATATGCTCATCGACTTTTTCTTTGCCCTTCGCTCACAAAAGCTCCCGGTCACGATCCCGGAGTACCTCGGCTTGCTGGAGGCGATCAAGACCGGCCTGATTGGCCCGTCCGTGGACGAGTTTTATCACTTGGCCCGCATGAGCCTGGTCAAAAATGAAGCCCATTTCGATAAA
>JBEANX010000561.1:0-3491 GCA_041165245.1 Pseudomonadota bacterium | reverse complement strand
AAAGATTCTTTGCGTGTGGCGCATGCCCTTGAATGTGTCTTCAGGGTGCATGTCCGTGGTGGCTTGCGCGGTGGGGGCTGATTGGTTCATTTCAGCGCGCCCCCTGGCGCTGACGACCCTTCCCATCACCGGTTTGTCTTCCTCCAAACCTCTCCTGACATTGGTCGATACCGTGCGACAGCAACGAAGTGACTTTAAGGCCGCCAAGCGCGCGCAGGCATCCCCCTCAAGGGGGGGCTGGGTGGCAAGACAGGGGGCAGCGAGGGGGATCCTGCCCCTGAGTGCGTGGATTTCCACACAGACACTCGAATGACGGGGTGCTGGGCACTCAAGTTGGGGGATGACGGGGCCGAAGCCCAAAGCAATGATGGGTTGAATCACCTCATCCCTCATGGCCTTTCCACAAGGACCTGGAGTACCCCGTTCATGCACATGCTCTACAACTCTGACAACTTCGCGGTGGTGCAGATCGACCTGACCCCCGAGCTGGTGTCAGGTGTGTCGCAAGCCCAGACCCTCTCGCGTGGTGGTTACGAGATCGTCGACAAGTTCGCCCGCAAGGAACTCTTCATCGAAGGGGCCCTGGCCGAACAGTTCAAGGTGGGGGTCGATGCCCTCATCGAGAGCTCGCCCAGTGTCGAAGAGTTCGATGCCTACCTGGAGCAGTTCTCTGGCCTGGCCCTGCAGCCTGTCGTGATGCATTGAGCCCTGGGCCCCGTGAGGCTTTGAAGCCTTGAATGGCCTTGGAATGATCTGTTCAGTTCAAGAATGGTTCGCGCAGTGCCGATGATGGAATGAGTGCCTCCCCCCGATGATTCAATGAGGTCAGGTGCCGCATCCACAGGGGGCGTGGGGCGGTTCTGGGGACTGCATGTTTCACGCCCTTTTCCCGACGGTCTTTGACGTCCACGCCCTGCTGTCTGCATGGGTGCTGGGTGTTTACGCCGTTTTTGTGCATGAGCGCGTCGTGAGGCGCGTTCGGGCCTCTGAGCGCGATGTGGGCCTGGGCTGGTGGGTGGGCGGCACGTTGTGCTTGGGCTCGGCCTTGTGGGCGCAGTCGCTCATGCATGTGCTGGGCATGCACATGCCGCCGGCCCGCTTCATGACACCCCTGCTGGCCGCTTCTTGGGTGCCGGCCATGGCCGTGTGTGGGCTCACGCTCTGGTTCAACAGCCACTTGCGGGTGCCCGCCTTGTTGCGCGTGCTGGCCAGTGTGATCATCACGGGTGTTTTGCAGGCGGTGCCTTTCATGTTGATGGCGGCCTCCATGTTCAAGCCCGGCATCGATTGGCACTGGCCCCATGTGGTGGGGGCGGCACTGATCTTTTGGGGTAGCACCGTGCTTGGTGCGCACTGGAGCCGCTGGATCACGGCCCGCCAACTCGGTGCTCGCGACAAGGCCCTCATGGCCTTGGTGATTGGCACCTTGTGGTGGGCGGGGCAGGTGGCGCTTCTCTCGGGCGCCTCGGTGCCCACGGGGGCCGAATCGATGGGGGATCATGCGGTGCCGGCTGACATGGTCATCCCCTTGCTGCTGGGTGTCATGGCCTTGATGATGGTGCTGATGCACGTGGGCACAGTGCACGAGGCCCGCTTGCGGCAGCGCGAGCAGCAACTCTCGGAATCCCTGGCCCGTGTCCGGGTCGACCTGGTCGAAGTGGCCAGCCGCGACCCGCTGACGCACCTGTTCAACCGCCAAGGCTTTGACCAGGCCTTGAGTGCCCTTGCGGCCGAGGGTGGGCACCGCCTGGCCGTGATGCTCATCAACCTCGATGGCTTTCGGGTGATGGTGGACCACTACGGCCATGCGGCGGGCGATGCCTTGTTGCGCCAAGTGGGCGCGCGCTTGCGTGGCCTGACGCGCACCGACGACGTGGTGGCCCGGGCCGAAGGCGACGAGTTTTTGCTGCTGGTCAGCCAGCCGGGCGATGGCCCTGCCATGTCCCAACTGGCGCAGCGGGTGGGCGACCTCCTTCGCCAGCCTTACCTGATCAACGAGAGCGAGCTGGAGCTCACCTGTTCCATCGGCGTGGCCCTTTACCCGCAAGAGCCCAACCCGGCCCGCTTGGTGGATCAGGCGCATGAGGCCTGGCTGGCGGCCCGCAGTGTGGGCGGTGCGGCACATTGTGTGTATGCGCCTGGCATGGGGCGCGAAGTGGCGGCACAGGTGACCTTGCAGCGCGACCTGCGCCATGCCGTGCAGCGTGGCGAGATGATGCTGCACTACCAGCCCAAACTGTGCAGCCACACAGGCGAGATCGCGGGCGTCGAAGCCCTGCTGCGTTGGAAGCACAGCGAGCGCGGCATGGTCAGCCCAGGCGAGTTCATCCCGGTGGCCGAGCGTTTTGGCCTGATCGGCGAGCTGGGCACCTGGGTGCTGGGCGAAGCCTGCCGGCAGGTGCGCGTGTGGCTGGACGCCGGGCTGGAGATCCCCGTGGCCGTGAATGTGTCCGTCCACCAATTGCGCCAGACCGACCTGGAGGCCCGCGTGCGCGATGCCCTGCTGCGCCACCGCGTACCACCCCATTTGTTGATGCTGGAGATCACCGAATCGGTGGCCATGGAGAACATCGACGCTTCGCTCAAGGTGCTCGACATGCTGGCCGCCATTGGCGTGCACTTGTCGATTGACGACTTTGGCACCGGCTACTCCAGCCTGAGCTATCTGCGTCGCCTGCCGGCACGCCAGCTCAAGGTGGACCGCTCCTTCGTGCGCGACCTGGACGACGGCACCGAGGGCTCGGTGGCCATCGTCGAGGCCGTGGTGCGCCTGGCCCACGCGCTCAAGTTGCAGGTGGTGGCCGAGGGCGTCGAGACCGAATCCCAAGCCCGGTGCCTGCGCGAGCTGGGCTGCGACCAACTGCAAGGCTTCCTGTTTGCCAAGCCCATGGCCGAGCTGGACTTGCTGAACTGGATCACCCAAGGCCCGCAGCTGCTGGCCCGGGAAGTGCCTCATGGGGCCGGCTCGGTCGATTGGTTACAAGGTGAGTTGCCTCTGACAGTGCCGCCCACAGGCCCTCGAACAGCGGACGTCGCACGGCCCCAAGCCGCCGGTTCTCTGGACGGCCTGAGCGTGGTTTGAGGGCCTGCGCCACTCAAGGCCGCCCCCATTTCCTACAATGGCGACATGAGCACCCTTGCCAACCCCTCCGTCAGCCCCGCAGCCCCTGCCACCACCGCCGCCTCCAGCGTGCCGGTGGCCCGCCGCCCCTACACCCGTGCGGCCAACTTGCCGCAGATCATGCGCGAGCGCATTGTGGTGCTTGACGGTGCCATGGGCACCATGATCCAGCGCTACAAGCTGGGCGAGGCCGACTACCGGGGCACCCGCTTTGCCGAGCACGGCAAGGACCTCAAGGGCAACAACGAGCTGCTGCAGCTGACCAAGCCCGAGGTGATCCGCGAGATCCACGAGCAGTACCTGGCCGCTGGCGCCGACCTGATCGAGACCAACACATTCGGCGCCACCACCGTGGCCCAAGACGACTACG
>JBEANX010000560.1:0-4726 GCA_041165245.1 Pseudomonadota bacterium | reverse complement strand
TGATCCGCAATGGCTTGTATCGCGCGCCAGAGGGGGGCAATGCTCTGGACAAGCATGCACAGGTTGACGTGCTCAGCCCCTCTCTGTGGGCCATTGGCAAACAGATGGCCGACCTGAACATCCCGCTCAGCACCGTGCTGGACATGCAGGAAAAGCTGATCGACCACTGCCGCAGCCTGGCACAAGCCTACGTCGACCAGTTCGTGATCGCCATGGTGCGCGAAGTCACGGCAGAAGAACTCGACGCGACTGACACCACGCTCACACCCAAGTTGCTTCGCACCGTTCACAAACTGATCGAGCAACTTCGCCCCATCGCGATTGGCTCGGTCTCTGCCGCCTTCCCGGTGGTGCTTCAGCAAGAGTTCGACCGCGACGTGGTCGATCGCATCCAGCGCCTGGTTCAACAACTCCGAGAGACCAAGGGCTGAGCACATACACGGCCGCACAGGTACTCAGCGGTCGCTGAGTTTGATCATGAAGGGCAATCGTGTTTGCAGGCCGACTAACATCACGGCTTCAAACAACAAGCATTTCAGGGTGACGCGGTGGTCAACAAGAAAAACACGCCTTCATCAAATTGGACCGTCAGGTTCATCGCAATCCTCTTCATTTTGGGCGGGCTGTTTGTCGCCACCTTCATGGTGCGCCATTTGGCCGAGATGTTCCAGCTCTCCAATTACCAGCGCGTATCGGCCACTGTGGAGGAGGTCAGGCTGTCCTCTGGCAGCAAAGGCGGCATGGATTTGAGCGTCAGGTACCGCTATCAGTGGGCGGGCAGAGACTTTGAGGGGCGACGTGTCACACCGATGACCATGGTTTCCAAGGGGGAACAGGAAGCTTGGCATGACCGCCTGAAAGCCAGCATGGAAAAACAGGAGAGCGTCCCGGCCTGGCTGGACCCCTCTCAGCCTGAAAAGGTCATGCTGGACAAGACTGTCAGCTGGTCTCCGGTTTTTTTCATGTCGATTTTCGTGCTCACCTTCCCAGCCATGGGCATCTGGCTGTTGAAATCGCACAGCACCTCAAAGAGCACGCCTGAACCTCAAGGGTTTGCTGAGACTGCGCCTGAGGCAGCACAGCCAGCACAAGAGTCCACAAACTCTCTGGAACAGGTCGCGTCAAGTACGGACCCCCGCCTTGCTCGTCGCTTCCTGCTGGTGGCCATGGCTTTGGCCTTTTGCTCTGGTGCCTTTTGGATCTACAACACCTGGCCGGCTGACTACCAACAAATCATTGACGCGGGTGGTGGACCTCTGCGCTTCATGAGACTGATCTTCCCCGCGTTTGGATTGTTCATGCTGGTTCCGGTTTGGCGCTTCTGGCGGGCCTACCGCAAGCTGCCCGAGACAAGGGCGCACCCCATGGAAGCACGCCCTCCTGAGTTGCAGCAAAGTCAGCCGATCACCGTGAGCAGCAGCCCGTTGGCTGGCGCCCCTGGCCAGGTCAGCTCGAACACCTCACCTGTCAGGCTCGGTGTGCTGTTGTTTCTCTTGGCCCTGGCCTGCCTGATTTACCTTCAAAAAGATGCCGTGTTAGCCTGGGCTCACGGCAAAGGTTGGCTGCCCGCGCCGCCCGCTCAAGAAGTGCGACTGCCAGAGCTACCCCCTCTCAAACAGGCCGATCAGGCTCTGATTGATGCGGCACAGCAAGGCGATGCCGAAGGTACCGCTCAAGCCTTGAACAACGGCGCCAATGTCAACGTGTATGACAACACGGGCGAGTCAGCCTTGCTGCAGGCTGCCGCGCTCGGGCACCTCGAAGTTGTGCGCACTTTGCTGCAAAAAGGCGCTGACCTTCAGTTCACCAACAGCGTGCACCCGCATCAAAAAGGCGACACGGCCCTGCTACGAGCAGCCTACCGCGGCCACGCCGAGGTGTTCGAGTTACTGCTCAAGGCAGGCGCCCATGCTGATGTGAAGAACCAATGGGGCTGGTCAGCGGTGCACATGGCTGCAGCCGGCGATTGCACGCCATGCCTGGAGGCCCTGGCTCCGCGCCAACTGCCCCTGGATGAAGCCGCCCACCCCAGCCGAGGTGAGACCCCATTCCTGATGGCCGCGGGCAAAGATGCCACACAGGCCATGGCCTGGTTGAAAGACCATGGCGCCAACACCTCAGCCAAAGATGACCACCACTACGACGCCCTGGGCTGGGCCCGCTTCTACAAGGCACAAGCCAGTGAGGCTTGGTTGAAGGCGAACGTGCCCACACTCACCGGTCAAAGCCAGTGACAAAAAAGCCGCCGGGCTTGCGCACGGCGGCTTCGTGAACCACGCAGGCAGAGGGCTCAGGCCCTCCGTGCATCAGTTCTTGGACTGGTCAACCAGCTTGTTCTTGGAGATCCAAGGCATCATGGCGCGCAGTTCGCCACCGACCACTTCGATCGGGTGAACAGCGTTCAGACGGCGGCGAGCGGTCATGCTCGGGTAGTTCGTCTTGCCTTCGTTGATGAACATCTTGGCGTATTCGCCAGTCTGGATGCGCTTGAGAGCGTTGCGCATGGCTTCGCGCGACTTCTCGTTGATCACTTCCGTGCCGGTCACGTACTCGCCATATTCGGCGTTGTTGGAGATCGAGTAGTTCATGTTGGCGATGCCGCCTTCGTACATGAGGTCAACGATCAGCTTGAGTTCGTGCAGGCACTCGAAGTAGGCCATTTCAGGCGCGTAACCGGCTTCGGTCAGCGTCTCGAAGCCCATCTTCACCAGCTCAACCGCGCCACCGCACAGAACGGCTTGTTCGCCGAACAGGTCGGTTTCGGTTTCTTCGCGGAAGTTGGTCTCGATCACGCCACCCTTGGTGCCGCCGTTGGCAGCCGCGTACGACAGGGCGATGTCCTTGGCCTTGCCGGACTTGTCCTGATAGATCGCGATCAGGGAAGGCACGCCGCCGCCCTTGAGGTATTCAGAGCGCACGGTGTGGCCAGGGCCCTTGGGGGCGACCATGATCACGTCCAGGTCAGCACGGGGGATGACCTGGTTGTAGTGCACGTTGAAGCCGTGGGCGAAAGCCAGCACAGCGCCTTGCTTGATGTTGGGGGCGACGTTGTTGTTGTACACCTCGGGGATGTTTTCGTCGGGCAGCAGGATCATGACGACGTCAGCGGCCTTCACGGCGTCGTTGACTTCAGCGACCTTGATGCCAGCGGCTTCGACCTTGGACCACGAAGCGCCACCCTTGCGCAGACCGACCGTCACGTTGACGCCGGAATCGCGCAGGTTTTGTGCGTGTGCATGGCCTTGCGAGCCGTAGCCGATGATGGCAACGTTCTTGCCCTTGATCAGGCTCAGGTCAGCGTCCTTGTCGTAATAGACTTTCATTGATGTGCTCCAGACAGAATTGGGGTAGAAAAAACAGGCGGGGGACGGGGTTGAGGCAGGCCTTGAACAGGCTTCCTCAGACGCGCAAGATGCGCTCGCCGCGACCGATCCCGCTTGTACCGGTGCGTGCAGTTTCCAAAATGGCGGCGCGGTCGATGGCTTCCAGGAAAGCATCGAGCTTGGAGGCGTCGCCGGTGAGTTCGATCGTGTAGGTCTTGTCCGTGACGTCGATGATGCGGCCGCGGAAGATGTCGGCCATGCGCTTCATCTCATCGCGCTCCTTGCCCACCGCGCGCACCTTGATGAGCATCAGCTCACGCTCGGTGAAGGGGCCTTCGGACAAGTCCACCACCTTGACCACTTCGATCAGGCGATTGAGGTGCTTGGTGATCTGCTCGACGATGTCGTCAGAGCCGGTGGTCACGATGGTCATGCGCGAGAGCGATGCATCTTCCGTGGGGGCCACGGTCAGGCTCTCGATGTTGTAGCCGCGGGCCGAAAACAGACCGACTACGCGCGACAGGGCACCGGGTTCGTTTTCAAGCAGCAGGGCAATGACGTGTTTGTTCATGGAAATCGTCCTTGTGGGCTCTTGGGCCGGCTGCCGGTAAGCAGCGGGCTGTGGCCTGAGGTTCGATGGAATCGAAGGGAATCTGTGTCCTACACCGCCCTGCCCGTCTGGCCTGCCACAGGCCTGGGGCTTGAAGCGCACACCACAAGCACTGGCAAGTGCCGGGTGTCGCCCCCCGAGCGGTGTCGGGGCTTGAGTGTCAGTGCGCGTTGGTCAGAGGTCTTCCGAACCCAGCAGCATTTCAGAAATGCCCTTGCCGGCTTGAACCATGGGCCACACGTTTTCGGTGGGGTCGGTGCGGAAGTCCATGAACACGGTGCGGTCCTTCAGGGCGATGGCTTCCTTCAAGGCGCCTTCGACATCCGAGGGGCGCTCGATCAGCATGCCCACGTGGCCATAGGCCTCGGCCAGCTTGACGAAGTCAGGCAGCGCGTCCATGTAGCTGTGCGAGTAGCGGCTGCCGTAGTCCAGCTGCTGCCACTGACGCACCATGCCCAGGTAACGGTTGTTCAGCGAGAGCACCTTGACCGGGGTCTTGTACTGCAAGCAGGTCGAGAGTTCCTGGATGCACATTTGGATCGAGCCTTCGCCCGTCACGCAGAACACCTCGGCATCGGGCTTGGCCAGCTTGATGCCCATGGCGTAAGGAATACCCACCCCCATGGTGCCCAGGCCACCGGAGTTGATCCAGCGGCGTGGCTCGTCAAGGCGGTAATACTGCGCCGCCCACATCTGGTGCTGGCCCACGTCTGAGGTGATGTAGGTGTCGCGGTCCTTCGTCAGCTGCCACAACTTTTCCACCACGAACTGCGGCTTGATGACTTCGCTGCTG
>JBEANX010000559.1:0-7768 GCA_041165245.1 Pseudomonadota bacterium | reverse complement strand
TTCGGCCGACACGCGGGTTTTGAAGAAGCCCGTGCGCACGGCGTAGACCGATTTGAAGGGCTCCCCGGCATGAAAAAGGGCGTCGCCCCGCTTGACCGCCTTGCGGTTGGACACCAACTCGTCGAGTTGGCTCAGCTGGGGCTGGGACATGCCCACCGGCAAGCAGAGCTCACGCAGGTTGCACGAAGAGCAGGCGACCTTGAAGGTTTCGAATTTCATGGCACAAGATGGGTCCGCATTTGAGTGACGCGTGACGGCCGATGCAGATGAGGACGGTGATGCCATGTTGGCAGGCATGACTTCGAGGACGCGGCGGTTGATGGTATCAGTGCTCTCGTCGTGCGCGTAGGAAGACATCTCAGCTCTCTGTGTGACCCGGCGGCAAGCTCGGGCATGGATGAAGACCAACTGATGTTGATTGTTGCCGCTGCCCGCGCGTGGCACTTGAGCCAGATCAAACCCATGCGCTGCGGCTTTGGCACAGTCGCCTCCCATGAACGCACAGGCTTTGGCTCACAACAACCTTCACCCACCTGCCATCACGCAGGAAGTTTTGACACGCTTGGACGTGTCTGGGCCCCGATACACGTCTTACCCCACTGCCGATCGTTTTGTGGAGGCTTTCGGCGTGGAGCAGTACCAGCAAGCGCTGGCGCAGCGAGCCAGCGGTGCAGGGGCGGTGGGTGGGGCTGCTTCGCCGCTGTCGGTCTATGTGCATGTGCCGTTCTGCGAGTCTGTTTGCTACTACTGTGCCTGCAACAAGGTGGTCACCAAGCGCCATGAGCGTGCCGAGCCCTATTTGGTGGCCTTGTTCCAGGAAATCGACCTGCATGTGGCCACGCTGGGCAAGGGGCAGAGCTTGTCGCAATTGCACCTGGGCGGTGGCACGCCCACCTTCCTCAGCGACGAGCAGTTGGAGCGTTTGCTGGTCAAGCTTCAGTCGGCCTTTCGCTTTGTGCCAGGGGGCGAGTACGCCATCGAGATCGACCCCCGCACGGTGGACGCCGAGCGCCTGGGCCGTTTGCAGGCGCTCGGCTTCAACCGCTTGAGCATGGGCGTTCAAGATTTCGACCCGCTGGTGCAGCAAGCCGTGCACCGTGTGCAGCCCTTCGAGTCGGTCGCCGGCTTGATGGGGGCGGCGCGCGGATCAGGGTTTGATTCCATCAACATGGACCTGATCTACGGCCTGCCACGCCAGTCGCTCGAGAGCTTTCAGACCACGCTGGAGCGGGTCACATGTCTGCGCCCCGAGCGCATTGCGCTGTATGCCTATGCGCACTTGCCGCAGCGCTTCAAGCCGCAGCGCCGCATCGACGCCAAGCTGCTTCCCACAGCCGTCGACAAGGTCGCCATGCTCTCGGCGGCGATCGCGCACTTCCGGGCAGCGGGCTATGAGTACATCGGCATGGATCACTTTGCCCTGCCACATGAGCCGCTGGCCGTGGCCAAACGCCAGGGGCGCTTGCACCGCAACTTTCAGGGCTACAGCACTCACCCAGAGAGCGACTTGATCGGCCTGGGCGTCTCGGCCATTGGGCGCATTGGTGCCCATTACAGCCAGAACGCAAAGAGCTTGGACGAATACCACGACGCCCTTGGAAGGGGGCTGCTTCCCGTGCAGCGTGGCCTGACCTTGACCCGCGATGACCTCGTTCGTCGTGCGGTCATCATGGCGCTCATGTGCCAGGGCAGGGTGGACATCGAGTCCATCGAACTGGCCTACTTGGTCGATTTCAGGCAATACTTCGCGGCTGAAATCGGCCAGTTGGAACCGCTCGTGGAGCAGGGCTTGGTCGTCATGGAGCCCGATGGGATCCGGGTCTCGCCCTTGGGTTGGTATTTCGTCCGTGCTGTGGCCATGGTGTTTGACCGACACCTGCAAGCCGACAGGGCAGTCGAGCGTTTTTCTCGCATCATCTGAGCCCCTGGCTTGCCCTTCGAGCCGCCATCTGCGTGCGCGCTGGGGTTTTGCATGTTGATCAGTTTGCTGACCACCGCCTTTCTCATGGGTTTGGCGGGCATCCCCCACTGCGCTGCCATGTGCGCCACGCCTTGCGCGGTGGCTGTGCCTCAAGGCTTGCCGCTGCGATCTCTCTTGGGTCGGTCTTTGGGTTATGCCGTGTTGGGCGCGGTGGCAGCCGGGGCCACGGCCACCTTGTCGAATTGGTCACGCACCAGCGCAGTGCTGCAACCTTTTTGGGTGATGCTGCTGGCGGCCTCGGCCTTGCTCGGCGTGTGGATGATGTGGCGTGGTGAGGTGCCGCAAGCCTTTCAGAGCCACGGTTTGGCGGGCTACCGTCGTCTGCAGCTTTGGGTGTCAAGCCATGAGCGCCTGGCCGGTGTGCGCTCGCTTTCCCGCCTATTGCCTTTTCTGCTGGGTGCGGCCTGGGCAGCTTTGCCTTGTGGCTTGCTCTATGGGGCGGTGACCATTGCTGCCTTGGCACCTTCCCCTGCCCAAGGCGCTTTGGTGATGCTGGCTTTTTCCTTGCCTGGGGCGTGGTCGCTGTGGTGGTGGCCGCGCCAGTTGAGGCTTGGGCCCAACGTCTCCGCGCGGGAAGCTGTTGTGCAGGCTGAATCAGTGCCTGCCCGTGCTGCCGTTCAAGCTCAGGCGGTGGTGCCGGTGTTGTGGCTCGG
This sequence comes from Pseudomonadota bacterium, assembly GCA_041165245.1. GTDB lineage: Bacteria > Pseudomonadota > Gammaproteobacteria > Burkholderiales > Burkholderiaceae_C > Aquabacterium. Next base: position 5,134 of record JBEANX010000559.1, on the reverse strand, counting down.
GCATGGTGGTCGCAGTGTCTCTCCAACGCCGTCGGCGACCTCATCGAAAACCTCATGGGGCCGGGGCTTGAAGACGCCCATGTCAGGCATGCCCTGGTGGCGTCGCCTGGTGGACCCACGATGGGCCGCGCGCTTGTCAGGCCTCTTTTTGGCAGCAGCTTCTGCCTGGGCACTTTGGCACCGATTGCTGGAGCAGTGGCGGGTCTGGTGTGCTTGATGCCACACCGTTCACAAGTGAGCCCAAATGTTGCTTAGATTTCGCGAGACGGCTCATGCAAAGAGGCGGCAATGTGAATTGGATGGCGTTTGAAGGGCTCATGCCCCCCTTATCGGCATGATTGACAAAGCGCCTGCCTTAGAATGAGCCAACCTGCCGACATCCATGGCAGCGTTGTTTTCGGAAACGCCAAACGCGGAGACCAAACCATGTACCAGCACATCAAAGTGCCCGAAGCTGGGCAAAAGATCACGGTGAACCCGGACTTTTCGCTCAACGTCCCCAATAACCCCATCATTCCGTACATCGAGGGTGATGGCACCGGCTTTGACATCACCCCTGTGATGATCAAAGTGGTCGATGCAGCGGTCGAGAAGGCCGATGGCGGGGCCAAGAAGCTCCACTGGATGGAGATCTTCGCCGGTGAGAAATCCACCCGCGTGTATGGCCCCGACGTGTGGCTGCCCGAAGAGACCTTGACGGTCTTGCGCGACTTCGTGGTGTCCATCAAAGGCCCCCTGACCACGCCCGTGGGCGGTGGCATCCGTTCGCTGAACGTGGCCCTCCGCCAGGAACTTGACCTGTACGTTTGCCTGCGTCCCGTGACCTACTTCGCTGGCGTGCCTTCGCCCGTGAAAGAGCCCCACAAGATCGACATGGTCATCTTCCGTGAGAACTCGGAAGACATCTACGCCGGCATCGAATTCGAAGCCGAGAGCGACAAGGCCAAAAAGCTGATCAAGTTCCTGCAAGAGGAATTTGGCGTCAAGAAGATCCGTTTCCCCGACACCTCCGGCATCGGCATCAAGCCCGTGTCGCGTGAAGGCACGGAGCGCCTGGTGCGCAAGGCTTTGCAATACGCGATCGACAACGACAAGCCAAGCGTGACCATCGTTCACAAGGGCAACATCATGAAGTACACCGAAGGTGGCTTCCGTGATTGGTCCTACGCGCTGGCCCAGAAGGAGTTCGGTGCTGAGCTGGTGGACGGCGGCCCATGGTGCAAGTTCAAGAACCCCAAGACGGGCAAGGACATCATCGTCAAGGACGCCATCGCTGACGCCTTCTTGCAGCAGATCCTGTTGCGCCCCGCCGAGTACAGCGTGATCGCCACGCTGAACCTGAACGGCGACTACATCTCTGACGCGCTGGCCGCACAGGTCGGTGGCATTGGCATCGCGCCTGGCGCCAACCTGTCTGACTCAGTGGCCATGTTTGAGGCCACCCACGGCACGGCACCCAAGTACGCTGGCAAGGATTACGTGAACCCCGGTTCAGAAATCCTGTCGGCCGAAATGATGCTGCGTCACATGGGCTGGTTCGAAGCGGCTGATCTGATCATCAGCTCGATGAACAAAGCCATCCAGAGCAAGAAGGTCACGTATGATTTCGCTCGCCTGATGGAAGGCGCCACGCAAGTGTCGTGCTCCGGTTTCGGTCAAGTCATGATTGACCACATGTGATCTGGCTCCACCGCGTCTCATGACGCCCCGTAAGCCCCTGATTTTCCTAGTGAAAATCAGGGGCTTTTTGTTTCAGCTCGTCTCATGGCAGACCACGAAATTCCTCCATTTGGAGGGACGCAAGGTATCAGGCAGGGCGCAGCTACTCAGCTTCAGCACGACACTGCCCGATCACGGTCTCCACCACAGGCGCCCATCTTTTTTCTGAACCTCGTGCCGTAATGGACAGTTTCATTAACAGCAATTATGTTCATAACAATAAATATGATAATAATGATGTGAATGAAGCATGCGACATCGGAGCGGGACGAATGACCACCTTTCACATCACACTGGATCAATCATTGTGGCGCGCTGCAGGCAGTGGATTGGTAGCCTTTCTGGCCACAGCGATGTTGCTTGCTTTGCTGTATGCGCTGCGCCGCAGCACGCTGCGTTTGATCAACGTGATCAACGCCAGGCCCGCCTTGTGCCCCAGGCCTGCACCCATCGCCGGCGCCGAGTTACTGCGGCGATCGAACCCCTTGGCGGGCAAGGACGTGATGCGGGGCTTGCTGATCGTGGTGCACTGCGCGCATGGCTTGGCAATCGTGCTGGTGATGTGGGCATGGGCGCTGCTGGTGTTCAGCGCGCTGCCCTTTACCCGCGAGGTGGCTGCTTGGCTGTGGGCTTTGGTGTTGACGCCCACTGAGCTTGTCTGGTCAAGCATGGTGGACTACCTGCCGCGTTTGTTGCTCATCGTGGTGCTCGGCCTTGCTGCCTTTGGCTTGATCCGCATCGCACGCTTCATGTTTGCCGAACTAGGAAAAGGGGCGTGGAGGGTGCAAGGGTTCTCATCGGAGTGGGCCACGCCCACCTTTCGCATCACCCGTTTTGTGATCCTGGCGTTTGCGGCGGTGATGATCTACCCCTACCTGCCCGGCGCGCAGACGCGGGCCTTTGAGGGCATCTCGCTGTTCCTGGGTGTTTTGCTGTCACTGGGGTCCAGCGGGGTGGTGTCCAACCTGGTGGCTGGCACGATCTTGACGTACACACATGCCTTTCGGGTTGGAGACCGTGTGCGCATTGCTGATACCGAAGGAGATGTGATCGGCCACACACTGCTGGCCACGCGCATCCGCACCATCAAGAACGTTGACATCACCGTGCCGAATGCCCGCGTGCTGGCCGAGCACATCGTCAACTACAGCGCGGCTTCGCAAGGGCCAGGCCTGATCCTGCACGATCAAGTGACGATCGGCTATGACGTGCCCTGGCGCCAGGTGCATGAACTGTTGATTGAAGCGGCGCTCAAGACCGAACATGTTTTGAGTGAGCCGCGCCCCTATGTGTTGCAGTCGGGGCTGGATGACTTTTATGCCCGCTACACGGTCAATGCGTTCACGCGTGAGCCCAACCGCATGGCGGTCATCTATTCAGGTTTGCGCGAAAACATCCAGGATGGATTTCATGGTGCTGGCATCGAGATCACCTCGGCCCACTACATGGCTTTGCGCGATGGCAGCCGAGCTGCTCGCCCAGATGCGCCGCCTGCCGATGAGGCCGTGCCGCTGCGTGTGGCGCTGGTCTCTCCCGCTGATCGCCCTGTTTGAAGGAGTTGACATGCACATGCCCATTGAAACACTGTTCATGACGTTGGCCTTGGTGTGGCTTTGCGCGGGCCTTTTGGGGGCTGTGGTTGCCCGCCTGGGTGTGCCTTCTGTGATAGGTGAGTTGGCTGCCGGTGTGATCTTGGGCCCGAGCTTGCTAGGCTGGGTTGCGCCAGCGCCTACTTTGCAAGCCTTGGCCGAGATCGGCGTGGTCCTGCTCTTGTTTGAGGTGGGCATGGACACCGATTTGACACGCCTCAAGCGCAGCGGCAGCCAGGCGGTGGCCGTGGCCATGACCGGCTTTTTTCTGCCGTTCTCGCTCGGGTTCGTCTGCGCTCATTGGATGTTTGGCTTGCCCTTGGCGACCAGCTTGTTTGTGGGGGGCACCTTGACGGCCACAAGCATCGGGATCACGGTGCGGGTGTTCAAAGACCTGGGGCGCGATACGGCGACGGAGGGGCAGGTGGTGCTGGGTGCTGCTGTGCTTGACGATGTGCTGGGGGTGATCACCTTGGCCGTGTTGTCTCAGTTCGGCAGTTCAGGCGAGGTGTCGGCGGCCGCTGTGGGGCGCATCATTTTCTTTGTACTGGCTTTTGTCTTTTTGGCGCCGCTGGCCGCCAAATTGGCCACGGGTGTCATCTCAGCGCTGTCCCGTCGGCATGAGGCGCCTGCGCTCTTGCTGATCTTGGTGGTGAGCACAGTGCTTGCGTTCAGCGCCTTGGCCCATGCGTTGGGTGCGCCAGTCATTTTGGGTGGTTTTGCTGCGGGCCTGGCGTTGGGTCGAGGCTTTCATGTCCATGTGCCTGAAGGCTTGCGCTTGCCGTTTGGCGCGGCACTGCGGCGTTTGTTGGCCGCTGACCCAGCGTTCACGCATCAGGTGGAAACACACACGCGGCCACTGGTTCACCTGTTTGCACCCTTGTTTTTCGTGTTGGTGGGGGTGAGCCTGAATTTGCGCAGCGTCAATTGGGCTGATCCCCATGTGGCGGCCTTGCTGGCCAGCCTGGTGGTGGTGGCCATTGTAGGCAAATGGGCCTCGGGCTTTGTGCTGAAGTTGCCCAGATTGCAGCAGCACGCGGTGGGTTTGGCGATGATCCCACGGGGCGAGGTGGGCTTGATCTTCATCCAGCTGGGTGTGGGGCAGGAGCTTCTTGATCCCACGGTGAGCGCGGCCTTGCTGGCCACCGTGGCGATCACGACCTTCCTGCCACCCTTTGCCTTGCAAGCCCTCTACCGCTGGGCGCCTGCATCGAGCAAGGGTACGGAGTGAGTGCGGGTGGAGGCTGGGAGCCAGAGCGTTACGCTCATGCCTTCGCCGATCCTGGTTTCGATCTCGACCTCGCCGTGGTGAATGGCAATGATTTCTTGCACGAGCGACATGCCCAGGCCAGTGCCATGGATGGTGCTGCTTGTGTCGGCGCGGTAGAAGCGCTCGAAAATGTGCGAGGCCTGTTCAGGCGTCATGCCGATGCCGTGATCGCACACGGTGATGCCAACTGCAAGCCCGTGAGCGCGTTCGCAGGTGTGGGTGGACAGCTCGATGCTGCCGCCTTCGGGGGAGTATTTGTAGGCGTTGGTCAGCACGTTGAGCAAGGCCTGCTCCAACTTGTCCGCGTCGATGTTCACATCGGGCAATGCGCTGGCCAGGCGCAGCGTCACTTTGCGCACGTCGCCCGGGATCAGGAGGTGGCGCACGGTGTGGTCGATGATTGGCAGCACCGATTGGGTCTGCATGTGAAAGCACTTGTCAGCGCGCGCGCCGATGCGGGCCAGGTCCAGCAGTTCATTGACAAGCTCCACGAGGTTGGACGATTGGCGGTGGATGGTCTGGAGCAGGTCTTTGCGTGTCTCGGGGTCGAAGTCGC
>JBEANX010000558.1:0-6170 GCA_041165245.1 Pseudomonadota bacterium | reverse complement strand
GGCCGCACCATGTGTTCCTCAAGATGAACACAGGCATGAACCGCCTGGGCTTTCGGCCCGATGCATTCCGCAATGCCTGGGTGAGGTTGTCCTCCCTGCCGCAGGTGGATGAGATCTCGCTGATGACGCACTTCTCTGACGCCGATGGCCCGCGCGGCATTGCCCACCAGGCCGAGTTGTTTCACCGCACCTGCGGCGACCTGCCCGGCGAGCGCAGCCTGTGCAACAGCGCGGGCACCCTGCGACATGCGCAAGACCCGGCCGTGCGAGGCGATTGGGTGCGCCCCGGCGTGATGCTTTATGGCGCCTCACCCGATTACCCCGAGCACAACGCGGCCCACTGGGGCTTGCAGCCCGCCATGACCTTGCGCTCCAAGCTGATCGGCGTGCAGCACCTGCAAGCTGGTGACACCGTGGGCTATGGCAGCCGCTTCACCGCAAAGCAAGACATGCGCATTGGCGTGGTGGCCTGCGGTTACGCCGATGGCTACCCCAGGCACGCACCCGATGGCACCCCGGTGTTGGTCGACGGTCAGGTGGCACCCATGGCTGGGCGAGTGTCCATGGACATGCTCAGCGTGGACATCACCCACCTGCCCCAGGCCCAGATCGGCAGCGAAGTCACGCTGTGGGGCCAGGGCCCTGAGCTGAACGGCCAGCCCACGCTCCTGGACATCGACGAAGTGGCGCTGCACTGCGGCACCATCGGCTATGAGTTGATGTGTGCGATGTCACCGCGCGTGCATGTGGAAGTGCTTCACCCCCACCATGGCTGAGCCTTGGCTGCCCTCGGGCACAGGCCTTGCCTGAGGCTCCTACCTCCAACACCTTCATTGCCCTGCCCATGGACCTCGACGCCCAACGCCACCAACTGCGCATGACCGTGCTCATGACGCCCGACATGGCCAACTTCTCCGGCAATGTGCACGGTGGGGCCGTTCTCAAGCTGCTCGACCAGGTGGCCTATGCCTGCGCCAGCCGTTATGCGGGCAGCTATGTGGTCACCTTGTCAGTCGATCAGGTCACCTTCCGCCAACCCATCCACGTGGGCGAGCTGGTCACTTTTTTGGCCTCGGTGAACTACACGGGCAGCAGTTCCATGGAGATCGGCGTGAAGGTGATCGCCGAGAACATCCGCAACCAGGTGGTCAGGCACGCCAACAGCTGCTTTTTCACCATGGTGGCCGTCAATGACAACGGCAAGCCCACCACGGTCGCACCCCTCACGCCGACCACACCCGACGAAATACGCCGCTTCGAGGCGGCCAAGCTGCGCCGCCAGTTGCGCCAGGAGTTGGAGCAGCGCTTCAAAGCCATCCAGTCGGGCCAAGCTGACGCTGACACCTCGGGCACCTGAGCCCCCCGCCCCCAAAGTCTTCCATGGCCAAAGAAAAAACCGTCTACACCTGCAGCGAATGCGGTGGCACCAGCCCCAAATGGCTGGGCAAATGCCCAAGCTGCAACGCCTGGAACACCCTGGAAGAAGGCCGCGCCGAGCCCACTGGCGCGCCCAAGAACCGCATGCAGGCACTGGCCCGTGGTCTGGCCGCACCTCAGCCTGTCACCACCCTGTCAGACATCGAAGCGGCCGATGTGGCGCGCACGCCCACGGGGCTCGATGAGCTGGACCGTGTGCTGGGCGGCGGCATCGTCGCAGGCGGCGTGGTGCTGATCGGCGGCGACCCTGGTATCGGCAAATCGACCCTGTTGCTGCAGGCGCTTGATGCCCTCTCCCGGCAAATGCCTGTGCTCTACGTGACGGGTGAAGAAAGCGGCGCCCAAGTGGCCATGCGGGCCCAGCGCATGGGGCTGGAAGGCAAAAACGTGCGCGTGCAGGCCGAGATCCAGCTGGAGAACATCCTGAGCACGCTGGAAGCCGAGCGCCCCTCCTTCTGTGTGATCGACTCCATCCAGACCATCTACAGCGAGCAGCTCAGCTCGGCGCCGGGCTCGGTGGCCCAGGTGCGTGAATGCGCGGCCCACCTCACGCGCACGGCCAAATCCAGCGGGTGCACCATGGTGCTGGTCGGGCATGTCACCAAAGAAGGCACGCTGGCGGGCCCACGCGTGCTGGAGCACATCGTCGACACAGTGCTGTATTTCGAGGGCGACACGCACAGCAGCTTCCGCATGATCCGCGCCATCAAGAACCGCTTTGGCGCGGTCAACGAGATCGGTGTGTTCGCCATGACGGACAAAGGCCTCAAGGGCGTGAGCAACCCCAGCGCGATCTTTTTGTCCACGCATGGCGAACCGGTGCCTGGCTCCTGCGTGATGGTCACGCTGGAAGGCACGCGGCCCATGCTGGTCGAGATCCAAGCCCTGGTCGACACGGGCGGCCCCAGCCCGCGCCGCTTGAGCGTCGGCCTAGAGAAGGACCGTCTGGCCATGCTGCTGGCCGTGCTCAATCGCCACGCGGGCGTGTCGTGCGCCGATCAAGACGTGTTCGTGAACGCCGTGGGCGGCGTGCGCATCAGCGAGCCTGCGGCTGACCTGGCCGTGTTGCTGGCCATTCAGAGCAGCTTGCGCGGCCGCCCACTGCCCAAAGGCTTCATCGCGTTTGGCGAGGTGGGCCTGGCCGGTGAGGTGCGCCCTGCCCCGCGTGGACAGGAGCGCCTGAGGGAGGCCGCCAAGCTGGGCTTCACCGTGGCGGTGGTACCCAAAGCCAATGCACCCAAAAAGCCCATCGATGGGCTCACCATCCATGCGGTGGAACGCATCGAAGAGGCCGTCGCCCTGGTGCGAGGCCTCTGAGGAGCCTCAGAGGGGCCGTGAAGGCCTCAGGCCTGCATCACCACTTGTAGGTCGATTGGGTGAAATTCCACTCTTCGCAGATGGCGCCCTTCACGCCCGGCAGCTCGGGCTTTTCGCCCCAGGTGCACTTGGGCTTGCCCAGCTTGTCGTTGAAGTCATAGCGGGGCTGACCAATTTCTTTGGGCGTGTCTGGGAAGTCAAACACCAGGTACTCACCGACCTTGGCATGCTGGGGGATGGGCAAGAACACCATCCATCGCAGCGATTGGCCGTCTTTCTCAGCCACCTCGACCGTGCCCACTTCAAGCAGCGGCTCGGTCATGTTGCACAACTGGGCAGAGATGGTGCAGGGCGACAAGGCCGCATAAACAGGGCGAGGCTCGATCTTGACCAAGCGGCCCATGGCAGGCTGGGCTTTGAGCACAGGCCATTGGTCGATGACATTTTGAGGAAGGGGCGGCATGGGGAGCGCCTTGCCCTTGCCCTTTGCCTTGGGTGCGGCTGGCGCCACCTTGGCAGGTGTTTCGTCCTTGGCATGGCTGGGTGCCCAGGCCACACCCAAGGACACAGCAGCCACCAAGGCCAGAGAGAACAGCGGAGATCGACGAACAGGGTTTGACATGCTTGGCATCAGGAAATCGTTTGTGGCAGTCTGACTGATTCTGACGACAGCCCACATGCGGGCAAGCCCCAAGCCACCCTCACCGTGGTGGCAAAGATCGGTGAAGCATCGTCAACGTCTCAACAACTGGCGCAGATTCAGGCCCGTGGCCAACAAGGCGCCAAAGTAGATGGCCGCTGCGGACACCAAGCAGCCCGCGAGCAAACCGATGCGTTGCCAAGGGTGGGCGCGCAGGCCGAGCCAGTCGAAGTGCGCATTGGCCCACCACATGCCCAATCCCAGCAGGCACGACGCAAACACCACACGGGCGCCGTAGGCCAGCCAGCCCGGCGCAGCCTGATAGCGCCCTGCCTTTTTCAAGCCCCTGAGCAACCATCCGGCATTGACCAGCGAGGCCAAGCCAATCGACAGAGCCAGCCCTGCTTGGGCAAACATGGGCACAAAGATGACATTGAGCACCTGGGTCAGCACCAGCACCGCAATGCCGATGCGAACGGGGGTCTTGATGTCTTGCGCGGCATAAAAACCAGGCGCCAGGATCTTGATCGACACCAAGCCCAGCAGGCCCACGCCGTAGCCACGCAAGGCGAGCACGGTCTGCGCCAGGTCGGCGTCTTTGAAGGCGCCGTAGTGATAGAGCACGGCCACCAAAGGCTTGGCAAACAACAGCAAGGCCACTGCACTGGGCAGGGCCAGCAGCAGCACCAGGCGCAATCCCCAATCGAGCAAGCTGGAGAACTGCTTGACATCACCACTGGCCTGCGCGCGCGACAACTGCGGCAGCAGCACCACCCCCAAAGCCACGCCCAGCATGGCCGTGGGAAACTCCATCAAGCGGTCGGCATAAGTGAGCCAGGACACCGCCCCGGCCCCCAGATGCGAGGCAATCTGTGTGTTGGCCAACAAGGAGATCTGTGCCACCGACACGCCCAACAACGCGGGCGCCATCTGCTTGAGGATGCGACGCACGCCGTCGTGAGCCCAGGCGGCCTTGATGCGCTGCCAACTCATGCCGATGTGGGGCATCACGCCACGGTGCTTGAGCGCAGGGATCTGGATGCCCAGTTGCACCACCCCACCCACCATCACCCCGATGGCCACGGCCAGCACCGGGTCATGGCCCATTCGGCCCATCACGGGCACCAGGAACAAGGTGGCGGTGATCACACACAGATTGAGCAACACCGGCGTGGCGGCAGGCACCGCAAAATGCCCCCAGGTGTTGAGGATGCCGGCGCTCAGGGCCACCATGGACATGCAACCGATGTAGGGGAACATCCAGCGCGTCATCACGACGGCAGCGTCGTAGCCCCCACTTTCCTTCAGGCCCGACGCCATCATCCACACCAGCACGGGCGCACCGATCACGCCCAGGATGGAGACCACCAGCAGCGCCCAGAACAGCACCGTGCCCACCGCGTCGATGAGCTTGTGGGTGGCTTCGTCGCCGCGCTTGGTGCGCGTCTCGCCCAGGATGGGCACGAAGGCCTGCGAGAAGGCGCCTTCGGCAAACAAGCGCCGCAGCAAATTGGGGATGCGAAAGGCCACCTGGAAGGCATCGGTGGTGGCCCCGGCACCAAACACAGAGGCCATCAGTTGCTCCCGGACAAGGCCGGTGATGCGCGAGGCCAGCGTCAGCAGGGAGACGACCGACGCAGATTTGATCAAACTCATGGGCGCATTATAGGAATGCCCTCCGAGCGTGATTGGACAAGCCCAAACGCTCGATGTATAATCTTCGGCTTTCCAACCAACTTGGCCTTGCCAGGTGCGAATTGTGGTTTGAGCTTGATGATCTTTGCAGATCTTGAGGCGCATCACAGGCATCTTCAGGGCCCCAAAACACCATGGCATCAGCTGCTAAAGCCAAAAAGACCGTCCGCATTGCCTCTGGCCGCAAGCGCGTTCGTCAAGACGTCAAGATCAACGCCGCCAACTCGGCCCTGCGTTCGAAGTTCCGCACCGCCATCAAGAGCGTGCTCAAGGCTGTCAAGGCCGGCGACAAGACTCAAGCCTCTGACGCCTTCAAGGCAGCTCAACGCGTGATCGACTCGATCGCCGACAAGGGCATCTTCCACAAGAACAAGGCCGCTCGCCATAAGAGCCGCCTGGCCGCCAAGGTCAAGGCCATCAGCATCGCCGCTTGATTCGCATCGCTGCTTGATCAAGCCAGGGCTGGCGCGTCACGCTCGCGCCACCGCCTGAATGAAAAACCCGCTGCTTGCAGCGGGTTTTTTCATGCCTGAGCGAAACACATCGGGCCGCTCTCTGGCCCTGGCAGCGCTACTTCTTGGGCGGGTCGGGCAGCATGCAGCCCTCAAAGACCTGCAAGTCGTTGTCTTTGGCGAAGTTCATGACGAAATCCCAGGCCATGGGTTCAAGCTTGCGAAGCGCCTCGTTGACGATCACGCATTTGACCTCGCCCAAGCTGGTGGGTACGCAATAGGGTGAGTAGCCGATGTGGGCGCCTGGGCCGCCTTTGCCGCCGCCGGGACGGAAACTGGACATGGCTCCGGCCAGGCGTTCGGCCCAATCGCTGGGGCGAAAGGTGCGTCCGCTGGACGTGATGCCCTGGATGAAAACTTCACGGGGTTTGGCCAAAGCGATGGCCGCGGCAGAACCTGCCGGTGTGTTGGTGGACACGTTGTTCGTTCCCACGAGCTGCGCAATGGGTGCATTGACAGGTTGAACAGGCGCGGCGAGCGATTGTGTCGGCTCACCACGTTGGCGTGGCAAAGCTAGCGGAGGGTGGCCCGCAGCATCTGCCAGACCCGCGGAGACAGGGTCAATGACT
>JBEANX010000557.1:0-9099 GCA_041165245.1 Pseudomonadota bacterium | reverse complement strand
TGACGCCATCGTCTTCCTGGCTGCGAGCGGCATCCATGCCAACGGCCTGTCGCTGGCCCGCAAACTGGCCGAGCGTCTGCCCCAAGGCTACCTGACCGACATTGGCAACGGCCAGACCTATGGCGAAGCCCTGCTGGCCCCCACGCCCTTGTATTCGCCCGTGACCGAAGCCCTGGCCGCCGCTGGCATCTTCCCGCACTACTGCGCGAACGTGACGGGCCACGGCTGGCGCAAGCTGCTGCGCCACCCCAAGGCGCTGACTTACCGCATCACGGCCGTGCCGCCCAAGACGCCCATCCTGGCGTTCATGCAAAAGGAATGCGCCCTGGACGACCACGAAGCCTACGGCACCTTGAACATGGGCGCTGGTTTTGCGCTGTATGTGGCGGCTGACCAAGCTGACAAGGTGGTCGAGATCGCCAAGGGCCTGGGCGTGGAAGCCATGGTCGCCGGGCGAGTGGAAGACGGCCCCAAGCAGGTCGTCATCGAGCCTCTGGGCGTGACGTATGGTGCAGACGAGTTGCAGTTGCGCTGAGCTCGCACAATCCCCCTGCAGACAGGACCGCTACGGCGGTCCTTTTTTTTGCTTCAGTCCGTGAAGCAGTCGCCGATATCTGACCCAACACGGTCGGTTTTGTGGCGCATGGCACGCCATGCCCCCGAAACACAGAGCTCAAGCTGAGGTTTGGGCTCACTGGAGTTGGTCAGACACCATGAACATCAGAGACATCCGAATCGGACAGCGACTGACTTTGGGCTTCGGCCTGGTCATCGCCTTGCTCTTGCTGCTGGCGGCTTTGGCGCTGCTGCGCATCCAGAGCTTGAGCGGCGAGGTCACCTCGCTGGTGGAAGACACCTACCCTCGCACCGTGATGGCCAACCGCATGAAGGCCGACCTGAACGAGGTGTCGCGCAGCATGCTCAGCGTGCTGATCATGAGCGATGACGGACAAATCAAAGCCGAGCTGGCACGCATCGAAAAATTCTCGAAGGACAACGCTGACCACCTGGCCGAACTTCAAAAAGCCGTGAATGACGAAGAAGGCATCAAGCTGCTGGCCGACATCGCCAAGCTGAATGAAAAGTCAAAGAAGTCAGAAAAGAGCTTCGTCGGCATGATCAACGAAGGCCTGAAAGAAGATGCACTGACCAAGTTCCTCTTCTCGATGCGCCCCAATCACAGCAAGTGCTTCGAATTGCTGGACAAACTCGTTGACCTGCAAAACAAGCACATGGAGGCGGCCGGCGCCAACTCCAGCAAACAGGCTCGCAACACCGCCGTGTTCATCCTGGCTTTGGCGCTGGCAGCGGCCGTGATCAGCATGCTGGTGGGCACCCTCACGACACGCAGCATCACCAAACCCCTGAACCGCGCCGTGCGCATTGCCCAGCAAGTGGCCAAGGGCGACCTGAGCAGCAAGATTCAAAGCCGCAGCAAGGACGAAACCGGCCAGCTGATGCAGGCGCTGGGTGAGATGAACACCAGCCTGCAGCGCATCGTGGGTGATGTGCGCCAGGGCACCGAGGCCATCGCTTCGGCATCGAGCCAGATCGCCTCGGGCAACTCGGATTTGTCCAGCCGCACTGAGCAACAGGCCGCATCCCTGCAGCAAACCTCAGGTGCCATGGACGAGCTGACTCGCATCGTCAAGCAAAACGCAGACAACGCCAGCCAGGCCAACAGCCTGGCCTCCTCGGCATCGACCATTGCCACGCAAGGCGGGCAAGCGGTCAACCAGGTGGTGGCCACCATGGGCTCGATCGACGCCTCCTCGCGCAAGATCGTCGACATCATCAGCGTGATCGACGGCATCGCCTTCCAGACCAACATCCTGGCACTTAACGCGGCCGTGGAAGCCGCCCGCGCTGGCGAGCAAGGCCGCGGCTTTGCGGTGGTGGCCGGCGAAGTTCGCACCCTGGCCCAGCGCTCGGCGACGGCTGCCAAAGAGATCAAATCTCTGATCAATGAATCGGTCGAGAAGGTCGAGCAAGGCAGCCGCCTGGTCACGCAAGCAGGCAGCACCATGAACGAGGTGGTGGCCAGCGTGAAACGTGTGAGCGACATCATCAGCGAGATCACTGACGCCAGCCAGTCACAAAGCCAAGGCATCGAAGCGGTGAACCGCAGCATCCACCAGATGGATGGTGTGACCCAACAAAACGCCGCGCTGGTTGAAGAGGCCGCCGCAGCCGCTGAATCCATGCAAAACCAGGCCCACAACCTCGCGGAGGTGGTGAGCGTCTTCAAGCTCGAAGGCTCATCGCAAGACGCGCAAGACGACTGAAGCCGCCAAGCTTTTCGCCCCCATTCACTGCCCCAACAAGAGGACTCCACCCATGAAACGCTTCACCCTCTCCATGTTGACCGCCGCCACCCTGTCGCTGGGCTTGCTGAACGCCCATGCGGCTGAAGTCAGTGGCGTCAAGTTCGACGACTCCGCCACGGTGGCTGGCAAAAACCTGGTCCTCAATGGCTTGGGAGTGCGCTACAAGGTCGTCAAGGTCTATGCCATTGGCCTGTACCTGAGCGAAAAGAAGAACCACACCGCCGATGTGCTGGCCTTGACCACCCCAAAGCGCTTCAAGATGGTGACACTGCGCGAGATCACCTCCGACGAACTGGGCCAAGCCGTTCTTTCAGGCATCAACAAGAACCTGAGCAAAGAAGAAAAGGCCAAGTTCGTGAACCAGCTGGTCAAGTTCGGTGAGCTGTTCAATGAGGTTGAAGGCGGCAAGAAGGGCGACACCATCGTGGGTGACTTCGTGCCCGGCACTGGCACCGTCATCACCATGAACGGCAAGCAACTGGGCCAGCCCCTGCCTGACCCAGCCTTCTATAACGCCATCTTGCGCATCTGGATCGGCGACAACCCAGCCGACCCCACCCTCAAGCCGCTGCTCTTGGGTGAGAAGCCGGAGTGATTTCACTCGCCGCCCCCAAAGGGGCTTGAAGCCATCGCATACAATGACGGCGTGACGGGTCTCCCCGCATGGGGGCGCGGCCAACCGGGTCAGGTCGGGAACGAAGCAGCCCTAACCGTTTGCCTTCAGTGCCGGGGTCAGGCTCGTCACACCCCATTCGCCAAACCATGGATGTCTTGGCAACTGACGCAAACCAAAGCGCCAATGGGCGTCTTGCGTCTGTCACCCCTGATGTAAACGGCTGCCCATGTGTTGCTCGATCTGGTCGAGCAGTTCGTGGCGGCGGCGGTACATCGCCCGCTTTTGGGTTGGGATTTCTTCTGCTGTGCGTCGCTCAATGTGAGTCGGCATGAAAAAGAACCCCTCCTGCGGGCAAAGCTGGCCCTCGTGCTCGGACCAGACCTGATCGTAAGACACATCCTTGCGCGCACGCGTCAGTGGGTGATTGCTGCGATGGGTGCGGTCAGAAATGCCCCAGACCGCTGCACAACCCGCCTCCTTCGCCACCAGCTTGACCATGTTGAGCAGGTAATCTCGCGGCCTCAACCCGTGCAAGGCCTTGGTCAATTCTTTGTAGAGCTCCTTGCGGTCCCGGCCATCACCTTGAAATGCACCGATCATCAAATGAGGGGTTTCAAGGGTGCCTCCCAGCAACACCATGGCGGTGTAGATGCGATCCACGTTCCAAAAGAGGCTGATGGCCAACTCACCTTCACTTCGCATCCATTGGGGGCGATCGATCACCACACGCAGCAGCCCATTCGGCAAGGTCTGTGTGTAAAGGTCCACACTCTCCTCGGGGCCGATGTCAAGGGCAGGCAGCAATTGCTCGATCAGCCTGTGATGCGTTGCAATCATTTCCATTTTCCGCAGAGTTCCCCAGCTGGAATGCACATACGGGCTGAAAACAAACTGACGAACGATGGGCAACTCGTCCTTCAAGAAGGGGAATATCTCAGGGCTGAACAGCTTTTTGACTCGCCAAAACAGGTTGATGAGGTAGCAAAAGCAGTTGTGCAAAAGGGTGTACGTCAACAAAGTCCACACCGCCGTGAGCATGGGCTCCGAGGGTGGGTAACCTTTGACCACGCCGTAGGCCCGGGCCACGCTGGTGAGCGACGCGACCAAATGAGCGAACAAAGGGCCACCCCATGCGCTGGCGAGTGCGATGTCCGCGTAATAAAAGACAGCGAACGACCAGTATGGCCCGCTGAGCAAATCCAGCATGAAAAGAATGGCTGTCAGCAGCAGCACGCATGAAATTTGCAGTGGCTTGACAAGGCCGCGGCGGGCGTCTGGGGAGGAAAACATGGCAATTTTTTTTGGGTGCGCAAAGGGCAGACCGAAAAGCAGCCCATCGCCTGGATCTTAGGGATCATCGGCGTGGTGAGATCCGCAAACAAGGCCCCGAAAGTGGGTTGTTGTGGGCGTCCATCGCTTCAGGGCATTCCAGGCGAATGCCCGCATCCTCTGCTGTTTTTTTGCTTGGCAAGGCCACTTTTTTTTGGTGCTGATCAAGTCTGACAGCGAACCCGTGCGGCCTAGGTGTGTGCAATTGTAGGGGCGCGCACCAGCTGGAAGCGCCAGATCACGCCAACGCTCTGGAAATCAGCATTGCTGGCCGGGCAGCTTCAGCTGTGAAACACCCCCACTGAAGGGGCGGACAGGCTCCCTCCATGCTCGACACCATCACATGTAAAATCTGCAACTCAGCGACACGCCAAGCAAGCACGATGTGTTGCGCTTGAGCCGAGCTTTGGATTCGAAACACTGATTCGATCATCATGACAGGCTTATCCATGTTGCAAGCAGTCCATGATCACAATGCAAGTGCCCCTGATCGCTTGCTTGCGCAGCACAAGGTTATGCTCGCCGCACCCCAATCGCTTCATGTCCGATGCATCGCGACACGGCTCCAATTCGGGACCGAACTTTCGCGAAGTTCCAGGCGTTTGCCCGACACACACCGCCCATGACACCTCCACTCAGCACCGCCTCCAGCCTTTCGACTCACAGCACTGTGCGCATTGAGCTGAGTGAGCGCAGCTACGACATCCTGATTGGTCAAGGGCTGCTGGGCCAAACCAGCACTTACGCTGGCTTGCCCAAGTCGTCCACCGCGCTGATCGTGACCAACACGACGGTGGGGCCGCTCTACACCGCGCAGCTCAAGGCCGCCCTGCAAGCGCACCACAAGCACGTGATCGACGTGGAACTGCCCGATGGCGAGCAATACAAGGATTGGCCTGCGCTGAACCAGATCTTCACCACCCTGCTCGACAAGGCCTGCGACCGCAAGACAGTGCTCTACGCCTTGGGTGGCGGTGTGATCGGTGACATGACGGGCTTTGCTGCGGCTTGCTACATGCGCGGCGTGCCCTTCGTGCAGGTGCCCACCACGCTGCTGGCGCAGGTCGATTCGAGCGTGGGTGGCAAAACCGCCATCAACCACCCGGCTGGCAAAAACATGATTGGGGCTTTTTACCAGCCCCAACGTGTGGTGTGCGACCTGGTCAGCCTGGACACCCTGCCCCAACGCGAATTGCTGGCCGGCCTGGCCGAAGTCATCAAATACGGCCCGATTGCCGATGCCGACTTCCTGAGCTGGCTGGAGGCCAACATGGACGCCCTGCTGGCGCGCGACAAAACCGCGCTGATGCATGCCATCCAGCGCTCGTGCGAGATCAAGGCCTGGGTGGTGGGGCAGGACGAAAAAGAATCAGGCTTGCGAGCCATCCTGAACTTCGGCCACACCTTTGGCCACGCCATCGAAGCGGGCCTGGGCTACGGCGAGTGGCTGCACGGCGAGGCTGTGGGTTGCGGCATGGTCATGGCGGCTGATTTGTCTGCGCGCCTGGGGCTGATCGAAGCCAGCACAGCCCAGCGCATCACTGCACTGATCAAACGCACCGGCCTGCCCATCAAGGGCCCTGCCCTGGGCGCCGACCGCTACCTCGAGCTGATGCAGGTCGACAAGAAAACCGAGGCTGGTGAGATCCGCTTTGTGGTGATCGATGGGCTGGGCAAAGCCAGCATGCGACCTGCCCCCGATGCCGTGGTGCGCGATGTCATCGCGGCCCACACCTGAGCGCTGAGCGCAGCAGGCCCGCAACGCCATGTGGCTCGCCCCCTACGCCAGCTTGCCCGAGCGCACCCGTGGGCGCCGCCACGTGGAAAAGGCTGCCCCGACGCGCAGCGATTTCCAGCGCGACCGCGACCGCATCGTGCATTGCACGGCGTTTCGGCGCTTGGTCTACAAGACACAAGTGTTCCTCAACCATGAGGGCGATCTGTTCCGCACACGGCTGACGCATTCATTGGAGGTGGCGCAACTGGGCCGCTCCATCGCCCGCTCGCTGGGCCTGAACGAAGACCTGGTCGAAGCCATCGCACTGGCGCATGACCTGGGCCACACACCCTTCGGCCACGCCGGCCAAGATGTGCTGAACGAATGCATGGCTGAGCATGGTGGCTTTGAGCACAACCTGCAGTCGCTGCGTGTGGTGGATTCGCTGGAAGAACGCTACCCAGCTTTTGACGGCCTGAACCTGACCTTCGAGACCCGCGAAGGCATCCTCAAACACTGCTCGCGCCGCAACGCAGAACTGCTGGAGGCGCAAGAGCCCGGCGGTGTGGGCAAGCGCTTCCTCGATGGCAGCCAGCCCAGCCTGGAAGCCCAGTTGTGCAACCTGGCCGACGAGATCGCCTACAACGCGCATGACATCGACGACGGCGTGCGCTCGGGCCTGGTGACCATGGAGCAGTTCGAGGACGTGCCACTGTTCGTGCGCTTTCGCGACGAGACACTCAAAGAGTTTCCAGACGCCAAGGGCCGGCGCCTGCTGTTCGACACCATCCGCCGCATGCTCTCGCAGCAGGTGTATGACGTGATCGACGCTACGCGTGCCCGCATTGCCGACCACATGCCGCCCAATGGCGACCAGGTCCGGCGCTGCCCCCCGCTGGTGCGTTTCTCGCCGGGCATGCGTGAGGCCAGCACGACGCTCAAGAAGTTCCTCTTCAAAGAGCTGTACCGGCATGAGAAGGTCAACGAGACCACGGCGCAGGCCAAGCAAGTGCTCACGGAGCTGTTTGCCGCGTACGTGGCGCAGCCCGAAGAGATGCAAGCCGCGTTTGCCCAACGTGATGACCGCCACCGGGCCATTTCGGACTACATCGCGGGCATGACCGACCGCTTCGCGGTGCGCGAACACGAACGTTTGACCGGGCGCAAGGCCTTCTGAGCCCCATGGGCAGTGATTCAGGCCCTGTCATGCACCGCATTGCGCTGGTCATGATCGTGCGCAATGAAGCGCGCTGCCTGGCACGCTGCCTTCAAAGCGTAAAAGCGCATGTCGATCACCTCATCGTGCTGGACACCGGCTCGACCGACGAGACAGTAGCCATCGCGCAAAGTCATGGCGCGCAAGTGGCTCATTTCACATGGGTGGATGCTTTTTCTGCCGCGCGCAACGCTGCCTTGGCCTTGAGCGATGCCGACTGGAACCTGGTGCTCGATGCCGATGAAGCCTTGGTGGGTGGCGCGCAAGCCCTGAGCGCCTTGCGGCACCAGGCCCCGACCTTTGTGGGCAGCATCGAAGTGGCCAGTGACTTCCGGCAGAACGTCGAACAAAGTGGCGATGGTGGTGCGATGGCCCAGGCCTCCAGCTGGCTGCCCCGGGTGCTGCCGCGTGGCACGCGCTATGAAGGCCGCATCCATGAACAGCCCGTGCATGCAGGGCCGCGCCAACGGCTGGACATCCGCGTGAGCCATGACGGCTACCTGCCCGAGCACATGGCCACCAAAGGCGCACGTAACCGGCAACTGCTGGAGCGTGCCGTGAGCGAATCCCCTGCAGACGCCTACCTGCACTACCAACTGGGCAAGGACCACGAGGTGCACGACCGCTTTGCCCAGGCCAGCCTGGCTTATGCCAAGGCCGATGCCTTGCTGGGCCACAGCGTGGGCAGGGGGCCCTCCTGGCGGCATGACCTCGTCATTCGCCACCTGTTTGCACTCAAAGCCAGCGGCCGCCTGGCCGAGGCGGTGGACTTGAGCGCGCAAGAAATGCCGCACTGGCCTGATTCACCTGATTTTTACTTCGTCACCGCCGATGTGCTGCTGGATTTCGCCATGGCGAACCAAGTGCAGGCGGCCGATTTGCTGCCCATGATAGAGGGCGCTTGGCAACAGTGCCTGGCCATCGGCGAGAACCCACATCTGGAGGGTGCGGTGCCAGGCCGCGGCAGTGAGTTGCCCAGGCAACAACTGAAGCACTTCAAGGCCCTGTTCGGGCGCTGAAGCTTCTCAAAGCTGCGTGTCAGCGCACGCGCTTGAGGTAGCCGGAGGGGCACACGGTGATCAGCAGCTTGGCCTCGATGTCTTGGTCCACTTCGAAGGCATCGGTTTCCTTCAAGTACTGTTGCACCGCCGTCTTGGGGTTGTCGCCGGGGCCCCAGGGGCGATCGGGGAAGAAGCTCGCGGGCAGGTCCTCCACGATGGTGTCCATCACGACGCAATAGCCACCATCGCAAACCAAAGGGGCATAGGCGCGCAACTCGGCCAGCACGTGTTCGTGCGTGTGGTTGGAATCGAGCACCACCACCACGCGCTTGCCCTTGGCGATCTCGTGCACCTGGGCAATGGTCTGCGGCGCCACGGACGAGCCCTCCAACAGGCGGATGCGTTTGGCCATGGGGTGCGATTCGATGGCCTCGCGGTTGTGGGCGCGGATGTCGATGTCCAGGCCCAACACCTCGCCGTGCCCGATCAACTCCAGCATGGAGGCATAAAAGACCACCGAGCCGCCATGCGCCACACCCGCCTCAATGACCAGGTCAGGCTTGAGGTCCCACAGGATCTCCTGCATGGCCACCATGTCTTGCGGAAACTGAATGGCTGGGCGCCCCATCCATCGGAAGTTGTAGGTGTACTTGTGGCGAACAATGGCCTGAACCCATTGCAGGGATTGCGCCTGAACGGCGGTGTCCTCTCGCAGCCCCGCGATGTTGTTGCGCACCTCTTGCTGAAACTGTTCCTGGGGGGTCATGGCATTCCTTGAATCAATGGTGAAGATCGGACCGTGTGAGCACGGCCTCAGTGCACAGAGCCATCACAGTCTGGCCCCTCGCTGTGTTTGATGATGCGACCCGGGTTGCCGACCACCACGGCGCCGT
>JBEANX010000556.1:0-2608 GCA_041165245.1 Pseudomonadota bacterium | reverse complement strand
ATGGCCAAGGCCCGCACCCGCCTGGCCGCCAGTGAAGCTTTGCGAGCTCAGCCCTCCAACCTGATCGAAGCCATGATCCTGGCTGCCGACGAGCCCGGCAGCGGCATGGCCGACCACGATGTCTCGGGCAATGTCTTCACCATGCTGCTGGCCGGTGAGGACACCACGGCCAACTCCATGGCCTGGACGATCTACCTGCTGCACCGCAACCCCCAGGCCCTGCGCAAGGCCCAGGCCGAAGCCCGTGCGGCCATGCCCAGCTTGGACGCCTTCGACATGGACCAGGTGGCCCACCTGCCCTATCTGGAGGCCTGCCTGAACGAGGGCATGCGCCTCAAACCCGTGGCGCCGTTTCGCATGCTGGAAACCCTCAAGCCGCAAACCGTGGCAGGTGTGGCGCTGGAGACCGGCACGATGATCTGGTGCGCCAACCGGTTTGATGCCATGAGCGAGCAGTATTTCCCTGATGCCAAGGCGTTCGAGCCCCAGCGATGGCTGGATGACGCGGCCCACGGCGGCGATCAGGCGCAGGCCAGCGTCAAGCGCGTTTCCACGCCCTTCGGCGCGGGCCCACGCGTGTGCCCCGGCCGCTACCTGGCCATGGTGGAGATGAAGCTGTGCATGGCCATGTGGTTGCGCCACTTTGACCTGGCCAGCCTGGACACGCCAGATGGCAAAGAGGCCCAAGAAGTGATGAGTTTCACGATGACGCCGGTTGGCCTGCGCATGAAACTGAACCGGGCTTGACTGCTTGGCGTTTGGCCCGTTTTGTCTGAGCCCTGACAAAAGCGTGTCGACAGGCCTCAAGCGGTGTGACAAGGTGCCGATACAGAAGCACCGTTGCTGTTTGCGCTGCCAGGCCCGCCATGACCACAGACCTTGCTCCCCCCGCTCCGAAAGCATTGACAAGGAACTCGAGCAGGTGCGTCGCAGCGGCCCCCTGCAAAACATCGTCATCCCGCCTTGTCCGGAACTTCTGGCCCGCTTGCGCACGGCCATCTCCAGTGCGGAGCCTGATCTGAACGAGGTGGCGCGCATTGCCACCAGCGATGTGGCCATGTCGGCCACCTTGCTCAAATCGGCCAACAGCCCTTTGTTTGCCTCGGTGCAGCCCGTGCAGACCATCGGCGCAGCCATGGACCGCCTGGGCCTGAATGAGACTGCCGCCGTGATGAGCCGCATGCTCGTGGCTCGCGCCATCAAGGTCACCAGCCCGCAACTGCAGCGCTTTTGGGAGCGCGCCGCCAAGCGCTCCGTGTCCATGCACTTTTTGGCGACCAAACTGCCCGGCATCTCCCCCGATCTGGCCCAGACCTTTGGCTTGTTCTGTCATGTGGGCATGCCGGTGATGATGCAAAGCATCAAGGGCTATTCAGGCACGCTGGTGGAGGCCAATGCGCGCATCGACCGATCGTTCGTGGCCACCGAGAACGCCAACCACCGCACCGACCACGCCGTGGTGGGCGCCTTGGTGAGCAAGTTGTGGCGCTTGTCGCCCGTGGTGACGCAGGCCATCCGCTTGCACCATGACTTGGACGTGCTTCAAGCCAGCGAAGCCGCTGACCCGGAGGCCATCACCTTGATCGCTGCAGGCTTGTTGGCCGAGTACTTCATGCGCAGCCACGAGGGCCTGCCCGTTGATGCCGACTGGGCGCAGCATGGCAGCGAGGCACAGGCCTGGTTGCAGATCGGCGAGGATGACATGGCCCACTGGGAGGACGAATTGCGCGAGTTGCTCGACGCCACCTGAGATGCGCTAGGCTGCTGGCTCTTTCACTGAGGAGCCTTCATGACCATTTCGATGCATTCCGCTTTTGTGCCTGGCACCGTGCACACGCTCAAGGCCTTGTCAGGCATCCTGGGCAAGGCGCAAGCCCATTGCGAAGCCCGCAAGGTGGACCCAGCCGCACTGCTGCAATCGCGTGTCTTCCCAGACATGTTCGCCTTGACCCGCCAGGTGCAAATCGCCTGCGACATGGCCAAAGGCGGCGTGGCCCGCTTGGCTGGCATCGAGGCACCCAAGTTCGAAGACTCGGAAGCCAGCTTCGCTGACCTTCAGGCCCGCATCCAGCAAACCGTCGACTTCATGCTGAGCGTCAAGCCCGAACAGATCGATGGCTCCGAAGAGCGTGACGTGACCATCCAGACGCCACGCGGCCCGCTGTCCTTCAAAGGGCAGGGCTACTTGATCAACTTCGTGATCCCCAACGTCTACTTCCACACCACCACGGCCTACAACCTGTTGCGCCAGGGCGGTGTGGAAATCGGCAAGCGCGACTTCCTCGGCGCTTGAATCCAGCCCTCAGGGCAGGGTGTTGGTGGGGTAGGTGCACAGCGTCACTTCATTGACGCTGTAAGCCGTGGTGGCGCGGTTGGGCTTGATGGCCCGCAGTGCCTTGAGGAAGTTCTCGAAGCTGCCCTCAACGGCGAAGCGGCCCTTTTCCATGCAGCTTGAAAAGCCGCCTTCCTTGCCATAGCCGTACACGTCGAAGTAATCGATGGTGCCTTTGTACAGGGCATCAGAGATCAGCAACTTGACCTTCTTGAAGGCGGTGGCGTCGACCCCGGGGCCGATGCCGCCAATGCTGACTTCCACGGCTGTGGGTGC
>JBEANX010000555.1:0-7611 GCA_041165245.1 Pseudomonadota bacterium | reverse complement strand
AAATCCAGCGGGGTCGGTGATCTGCAAACCGGTGACATCCACGATGACATTGCCGTTGTCGGTGGTCACGCCCTCACGCACCTTGCCCGAACCACCCATGGCTGCAAAAGCTCGGATCACCTGAGCTGCGGCCATGGGGATCACCTCCACAGGCAAAGGAAACTTGCCGAGCGTTTGAACGAGCTTGCTCTCATCGGCAATGCAGACAAAGCGTTCGGCCAACTCAGCCACGATTTTTTCGCGGGTCAGGGCCGCACCGCCGCCCTTGACCATGTGGCCCTGGTGGTCGATCTCGTCGGCGCCATCGACATACACACCCAGGCTCGTGACCGATTCGCTGGGGAGCACCTTGATACCCAAGCCTTCCAGTCGCTGCGTGCTGCGCACCGAACTGGAGACAGCACCGGTCACGAACTGCGGGTTGAGCTGGAGCGCCTGTCCCAGCGCATCGATGAACTTGTCCACGGTGGAGCCCGTGCCCACGCCCACGATGGAGCCTGGTGTCACATAAGCCAGGGCCGCTTGGCCCACCAGGGTTTTCAGTTCGTCTTGGGTCAAGGCAGTCATGCAGGTCTCCGGGTCATCAAATAGAGTTCAAGCGCACCCAGCAAAATGGGCTGGTGCACCATGTAAAACGTCAGGCTCCACTGGCCCAGCCAGCTCAAGGCGCGCTGGGGCTGCGCCAAACGGGTGCCAACTGGCAGTGCAGTGCTCAGCCACTGCGGGTTTTTCCTGAGCAGCCATTGTGTCGCAGCCAGGCCCCACCACATGACACCCAGCCAGGGCGCAAGGGGCACAAAGTCTTCGGTGATGGGCTTGTGGGTGCCCAGCCCGAAGATGCTGGTCAAGCGAGTGTCAAACCAGGGGTGGTTCAGCCATTGGGGCAAGCTCACCACCAGCGCACCCAAGGGCCACAGCCAGGCACCCAACGAGGCGCTCAAGCGTGCGATGAGGAGCATCACGGCCATGCCGTGCAGCACCCCAAAGTAGATGTAGCTGTGTGGGAACATCCACCAGCTGCCTGCGCTCACGGCCAGGGCGCAAACCACGATCTGGCCCCAGCGTTTCCAGAAACGGGACCAGCTTTGGCCCTGGGCGGTTGCAATGGCCTGGCCTGCGCCTGCGCACAGCAAGAAAGTGGAAAGGATCAGTGTGCGCTGGGTGGTCCAGAGCGGGTCCTGGTAGAAATTGGCTTGAATCAGGCCCGCGTGGCTGAGGTCAAAACAAAAATGAAAGAAGGCCATCCACAGCAGGGCAAAGCCACGCAGGGCATCCAGGCGGTCGAAACGAGCTGCCCTCGGGTGGGCTTCTGTTGGTGGCGTGGCGGTTTTGCCGGGTCGGCTCATGGTGAGAAGGGCTCAGGCAGCGGGCTTGGGGCAAGCCGACAAACTGCAAAGCTGAATTTTCTCACTCAATCCCAGCCCACCGCCGCCTGCGCCATCGCGTTTGTGTCTGCACCGCCCTCATGAACCCTCTCAAGTTCAGAGGGCATCGAGTGGGCTCTGAACACCACCGCCCCCCACCTTGAGCACGTGCGTGTAGATCATGGTGGTGCTCACGTCGGAATGGCCCAACAGCTCCTGCACGGTGCGGATGTCGTAGCGGGCCTGCAGCAAGTGGGTGGCAAATGAATGCCTGAGTGTGTGTGGCGAGGCTGGTTTGGCGACCTGAGAAAGCGACAACGCACGCTTGAATGCCCGCTGAAATCCACCCTCATGCAGATGGTGCCGCCGCACCACCCCGGTTTGTGGGCAGACGCTGTGCTCGTCCGCTGGGAACACCCAGTGCCAGGCCCAGGTCTGGCCTTGCCGTGGGTACTTGGCATCGAGTGCGTGCGGCATCCATACGCCGTCGTGGCCTGAGGCGCGGTCGGCCTCCCACATCTGTTTGACGCGCAGCAGTTGCGCGCGCAAGGGCTCCACCAGTCGAGCGGGCAGCATCACGGTGCGGTCTTTGCTGCCTTTGCCATCTCGCACGACGATGGCGTGGTGGCCAAAATCAATGTCTTTCACACGCAGGCGCAGCCCCTCCATGAGGCGCATGCCAGTGCCATACAGCAACTGCCCGAGAAGCTGGTAGCGCTCATCCAGCAGCCCAAGCACCAGACTGACCTCTTGCTGGGTGAGCACCACGGGCAGTTTCTGGCTGCTCTTGGGCCGTCCGATCTCTCCCAACCAGGGCAGATCGATGCCCAGCACCTTCTCGTAAAGGAAGACCAAGGCTGACAAAGCCTGCCTGTGTGTAGAGCCTGACACATGCCGCTCATTGGCCAAGTGGCTCAAGTAGCGCTCCACCTCGGGCACGCCCAAATCACGAGGGTGGCGCAGGCCGTGAAAGTTCACATAGCCCTTGACCCAGTGCACATAGGCCTCTTCGGTGCGGATGCTGTAGTGAAAATAGCGGATGCGTTCACGCACCTGGTCCAGCAAGCGGGTCGAGCTCAAAGGCGGCAAGACAGCCCTTGCGTATTGACGCTCTGGGGTTGCCGATCGCGAATGGGCATCTTGCCCGCTGCTCGCGTGCAGCCATGAAGGTGCAAGCCCGTGTTCGGAACGGTTTTCAAGCCGACTTTCAGGCCGAACATCGGACCGATACTCTGGTGCGGGCTGCTGGGCCACCAGCGACCGTGAAAGCCCGTGAGAGTGTGACACCATGTACTGTACGTGCATACAGCATCATGCCGCAGTTTGGCCAGCGCTTCAAGCCCTTGGTGTGGCGCTTGCTGCCCCTTTTTCAGGGGCATCCTTGGAGCCCAAAAGGCCTGTTGGCTCGGGGCTTGCGGGCGCTTGTGCCCAACGGTTGCGCCCCAAGTGCTTGGCGCGGTAGAGCGCCTCGTCGGCTCTTGCGATGAGTTGTTCCAGTGTTTCGCTGCTCGCCCCAGCCCAAACTGCCACGCCCAAGCTGATCGTCACCGAAGTGGCGGTTGTTGAGGACTCATGGCGAATGCCCAAGCCTTGCACGCACTGCTGCAATGTGTCAGCCAAAGCACAGGCCGCTTGTGAACCCAAGCCAGGCAACACCAGCACAAATTCCTCGCCACCCCAGCGCGCCACCAAGGCATCGCCAGGGGGCAGTTGTTGGTCAAGCGCTTTGGCGACCAGGCGCAAGCACTCATCGCCAGCTGGGTGGCCATAGCGGTCGTTGAAGGTCTTGAAATGATCGACATCCACCAGGATCAGTGAGAGCACCTCACCCTGGCGCCACGGCTGGCCGGCCATGTGTTGCAAATGGATGTCGAAACCACGCCGGTTGGCCACCCCGGTGAGCGCGTCAAGCCGGGAGACCACCTCCAGCCGAGCACGCGAGTCACGCAGCTGCCCCCTCAATGATTGGGCCCGGCTGAGTTGAAGGTAACGCTGGCGCTCTTCGCGTTCCAGCCGGTAGTTGGTCATCAAGGTGTAGCCAGCCAGGGCACTCACAAAACCCAACATGGGCCAGTGCACCTGCGGGGGCATGGCCGGTCCACTCAAGGCTGCGTGGTAGTGGATGAGGAGCACGGCCAGCGTGAAACCCAGGGCGAACACAAAGCGCAAGCGCTGCACCAGGTTGCCGTACAGCAGCACGGCCACGAAACCGGCATGGTAGGCGTAGGCATAGGGGCTGTGGGTCTGGTGCAGCAGCATGGCGATGGTCAGGCTGCCCACCACACCATACAAGGCCACCACCACCTCCAGCATCCAAGGGGGCTGAACCAGCACAAACTGCTTGTAGCGCCAGCACAGCCAGATGAACAACACCCCCAAGGGCGAAAAAAGAAACAGGCGCAGCAGCAGAGCCTGTTCCAGCACGTCAGGCACCAACATCGCGTCAACCAGCAAAAACGCGTTGTAGTTGACGATCGAAATCACACCACTGAGCAGGAAGTGCCGCAGACGGGGCAAGGCATTGGCTTGCTGAAAGTCAGCCTCCTGCTCGGCCTCAAAACGCATGGACAGGCGTGATGCGATCATGCCCATGCGCTTCCAGCTTCGGTGCGCGCTAAGGGGTCAGCAGGTCGGGCCCACACCCGGTTTCGCCCCCGCGCCTTGGCTTCATACAAACAGGCATCGGCCGTGCGGATCAGTTCAGACAAAGTGGACTCCGGCCCAGGGTCCATGGCGCTGACGCCAATGCTCACCGTCACCACTGGCGCGCTGCGAGAGGCGGCGTGCATCACGCCTTGGGCGACCACCGCTTCCCGCACCCGCTCGGCCAGGAGTTGGGCGGCCTCCAGTGGGGCCCCGTTCATGATCACGGCGAACTCCTCGCCCCCCCAACGGGCCACCAAATCGCCGCCTTTTCGCATGCAGGCGGTCACGGCCTGCGCCACTGTACGCAAGCAGGCGTCACCCGTGGGGTGGCCATACAGGTCGTTGTAGGCCTTGAAATGGTCAATGTCCATCAGCAGCAAGGCGACGGAGGAGCGCTGCGTCTGGGCGTGTTCCCAGACCTGCGCCATCACTTCGTCAAAATGGCGGCGGTTTGACACCTGGGTCAACACATCGGTGCGGGCGGTCCGCGCCACCAGTTCATGAGAAGCCGTGAGTTCCTGGGCGAGGGCTTGCTCTTGCAGGTCCAGTGCGTAGGCACTTCGCTCGTCACGCTCAAGCACGTAAGTCGCGTACAGGGTGAACACCACCGTCGACATCAACAACAGGCTGCACGAAATGCCCACCACATGCGTGAGCTTGCCCATCCATGCCAGCGTCAAGAAGTGCGTGATCACGATCAGCACGCTCATCAGCAAACAAGGCCAGAAACGACCAATGGCATTCACAAACACGACGGCCACATTGAGCACCACGATGGCTTCCAGGGCATAGGCGCTTTGGCTGGGCGCCAGAATCACCACACTCATCACAGACACCAGCCAACCTGCCCCCACCAGCGCCCATTCGCGCCAAAACGGGCTGAAAAACTTTCGGATGAACCACTGCCCGCCCACGCAAACCGGCACAAACACCAGCAACTTCAGCACCAATGACATGGCCAGGCGGTCGGGAACCATGATGGCGTCAGACACGACCAGACCCAGGGCAAAAAGCACTGCCAATGCGCTGACACGGCGGATCAGGGACATGCGCTCGTCGGCCTTGTCGGCCAGGTAACGCGCCTCCAGTGACGGCTCAAATGACAAACCGTGCCACGACGCACGCAGGGGGAGGCTGCCCCACGGCTGAGTGTGTGTGATCAAACCCGACTGCATCTGGAAACCTTAAGTCCTTGGCGTATGCTTGCGCGCATCAGCCTGCCCCACGCTTTCCCGGAGGATCATGCGCAATAGTGCCAAACCCGTCAATGTTTCACGTTGTATCCGGGATGCAATCACCGTGTTCAACCCAGGCGTGGTTACCCTGCCCCTTGTGTTGGGCGCCTGCCTGATGGGCAATGCTGCGCACGCCGGATCCGTTCTAGATGGCGTCAAACAACGCGGGCAGTTGCGCTGCGGCGTCAGCACGGGCGTGGTGGGGTTCTCCGCCCCGGAGACAGCCAGCCGCTGGAAAGGCCTGGACGTCGACATCTGCCGCGCCGTGGCTGCCGCTGTGCTGGGCGACCCTGACAAAGTCAGCTACACGCCACTGAACGCACAGCAGCGCTTCGCCGCATTGCAGTCAGGACAGATCGATGTGCTGTCGCGCAACACCTCTTGGACACTCACGCGCGACGCCTCCTTGGGCTTTCATTTTGTGGCCGTGACCTATTTCGACGGCCAGGGCTTTTTGGTGCCCAAGAAGCTCAAGGTCAACAGCGCCAAACAACTCAAAGGCGCTCAGGTTTGCGTTCAGGCTGGCACGACCACCGAAAAGAACCTGGCTGACTACGCCAAGCGCTACCAACTCAATGTGAAGCCTGTGGTGTTTGACACCTTCGAGGCAGCCTTCAAGGCCTTTTTCTCGGGGCGCTGCCAGGCCTACACCACCGACGCCTCAGGCTTGGCCAGTGTTCGCAACAAAGAAGCACCCAACCCGGACGACTACCTGATCCTGCCCGAGACGATCTCCAAAGAGCCCCTGGGCCCCATGGTCAAGCGGGGCGACGATGAATGGCTTTCGGTCGTCAAGTGGAGCATCTTTGCGCTGCTGGAGGCTGAAGAGTTGGGCCTGACACAAGCCAACATCGACACCCGCAAAGCAGAGCCAGACCCCGCTGTCCAACGCTTTGTGGGCGCCAGCGACGACATGGGCAAGTTGCTTGGGCTGGACAAGCTCTGGGCCGTGCGCATCGTCAAGGCCACGGGCAACTATGGCGAGATCTTTGAGCGCAATGTGGGCCAGGGCTCCCCCCTCAAATTGCCGCGAGGCCTCAATCGCCTGTGGACACAAGGTGGCTTGATGTACCCACCGCCCATCCGCTGATGCCCATGCTGGCTGCAGTTTTGGCCTTGGCTCGCTGGGCGCCCTTTCCATGAGTGCGTTGGATTTTCTGGCCCAGCCGGCAGGCTTTGACATCGGCGAGACCGGTGGATGGTTGTTCGAAGCCAGCCGCCCCTTGTGGCAAGCCATGCTGGTGGGCTTGAGCAACACACTTCGGGTGAGCTTGCCCGCCCTCCTGGTGGCCTTGGTGCTGGGCACGGTGGTGGGCCTGGGTCGCCTGTCAAAAGAGGCTGTGCCAAGGCGCCTGGCGGACCTGTATGTGAACAGCCTGCGAAACGTACCTCTGCTGGTTCAATTGCTGCTTTGGTACTTCCTGTTGATCGAATGGCTGCCTGCCCCCAGCGAAGCCTTGCACTTGGCGCCGGGTGTTTTGCTGAGCAAAGGCGGCTTGGCATTTCCTTGGTGGGACAGCGCCGCAGCCGCATGGAGCCTGCCTGTGCAGGAGGCCTTCAATGTGCAAGGCGGCGCGGCGGTGACGCCTGAGTACCTGGCTGTGGCCACCGCGCTGAGCACCTACACCGCCGCTTTCATCGCCGAGGTGGTGCGTGCCTCGGTGGCCTCGGTGCCCGTGGCATTGGTCGAGGCTGCCCAGACCTTGGGCGCCACTGCGACACAGGTGCGCTGGAAGGTCTTGTTGCCCCAAGCTTGGCGTGCTGCCATGCCGCCTTTGAGCAACCAGGTGATCAACCTCATCAAAAACTCTTCTCTGGCTGTGGCGGTGGGCTACCCAGACTTGGTCTCAGTGGGCAACACGGCCTTGAACCAATCGGGCAAGGTGCTTGAATGCGTGGGGCTGATGATGCTGACCTATCTGATGTTGTCGGGCTTGGCGTCCTTGGTGATGAACCTGCTGGGCCGCCAAAGCCGACTGGCGGCGAGCGCATGAGCAGCCCGCCACGCGCTGCCAAAGCCCTCAAGCCATGGCGCTGGCTGTGGTGGCTGCCTGTGGCCTGGCTGGCTTGGCATGTGTTTGATTGGGCCCTTTGGAACGCAGTCTTCAGCGCCGACCTTCCTGCATGCAAGGCTCTGCAACACCAAGGTGCCTGCTGGGGCGTCGCTCAGGCCAAAGGCATGGACTGGCTGTTTGGTCGCTACCCAGTTGACCAGCGTTGGCGCCCAGCGCTCGCCATGTTGATATGGTTGTCCAGCATTGTGTGGCAATGCCTGCCTGCATTCTTCGAGGGGGCGCGTCGTTCAAACGGGTCGGCATGGTTGGCCTTGTTGGCTTGGCCTGCAGGCATCTGGCTCATGAGCGGAC
>JBEANX010000554.1:0-7168 GCA_041165245.1 Pseudomonadota bacterium | reverse complement strand
GACTACGGCGCCACCAACCCGTGCGACCCGCGCGTGGTGGACGCCATGATCCCTTGGCTGCGCGAGAACTTCGGCAACCCCGCCTCGCGCACCCACGCTTATGGCTGGGCGGCGGAAGAGGCCGTGGAAAAGGCCCGCGTGCAGGTGGCTGAGCTCATCGGTGCCGACCCCCGCGAGATCGTCTGGACCTCAGGCGCCACCGAGTCGAACAACCTGGCCATCAAGGGCGCAGCGCACTTTTATCAGTCGCGCGGAAAGCACATCATCACGGTCAAGACCGAGCACAAGGCTGTGCTGGACACCGTGCGTGAGTTGGAGCGCCAGGGCTTTGAGGCCACTTACTTGGACGTCAAGGAAGACGGCCTGCTGGACCTGGACGTGCTCAAGGCGGCCATCCGCCCCGACACCATCCTGATCTCGGTCATGTTCGTGAACAATGAGATCGGTGTCATTCAAGACGTGGCCGCCATTGGCGCGCTGTGCCGTGAAAAAGGCATCATCTTCCATTCCGACGCGGCTCAAGCCACAGGCAAGGTCGCCATTGATCTGTCCACCTTGCCCATCGACCTGATGAGCTTGGCTTCGCACAAGACCTATGGCCCCAAGGGCATTGGTGCTTTGTATGTGCGTCGCAAACCGCGTGTGCGCCTCGAAGCCCAGATGCACGGTGGTGGCCATGAGCGCGGCATGCGCTCGGGCACGCTGCCCACGCACCAGATCGTCGGCATGGGTGAGGCCTTCCGCATCGCCCGTGAGGACATGGCGGTGGAGCTGCCACGCATCAAGGCCTTGCAAGAGCGCTTGTACGCTGGCTTGCAAGGCATCGAGCAGATTTTCGTGAATGGTGATTTGACCCAGCGCGTACCCCACAACTTGAACATCTCGTTCAACTATGTGGAAGGCGAATCGCTGATCATGGGCATCAAGGGCATCGCGGTGTCGTCGGGTTCGGCCTGCACCTCGGCGAGCCTGGAGCCGAGCTATGTGCTGCGCGCCCTGGGCCGCAGCGACGAGCTGGCGCACAGCTCCCTGCGCATGACCATTGGCCGCTTCACCACCGAGCAAGAAGTCGATTACGTCGTCAACACCTTGAAGGACTGCGTGGCCAAGCTGCGTGAGCTCTCGCCCCTGTGGGACATGTACAAGGACGGCATCGACATCAGCACCATCCAATGGGCGGCCCATTGATGCCCCCGGCTGCGGGGTACCGCAGCCACCCCCAGAGATCGGATGTTCTGGGGTGCGAGGCTGGACGCTTGGGGCGGCCCGGCGCTGGCCTCGCCAGCGGTTAACACGACACGAGATTTGGAGATTGATATGGCATACAGCGACAAAGTCATCGACCACTACGAAAATCCCCGCAACGTCGGTGCCTTCGAAAAGGGCGACGAAACGGTGGGTACCGGCATGGTGGGTGCGCCTGCTTGCGGCGACGTGATGAAGCTGCAGATCAAGGTCAACCCCGAGACCGGCGTGATCGAAGACGCACGCTTCAAGACCTATGGCTGCGGTTCGGCCATTGCTTCGAGCTCGCTCGTGACCGAGTGGGTGCGCGGCAAGACGCTGGACGAAGCCTTGGACATCAAAAACACCCAGATCGCCGAAGAGCTGGCTTTGCCCCCGGTCAAGATCCACTGCTCGATCCTGGCGGAGGATGCCATCAAAGCCGCCGTCAACGACTACAAGGCCAAACATGCAGCCTGATCAAGTCACCACCGGATCGTGCACCAGCGGGCCAGGCACTGGGCCCCTGGCCGAGATTGCAGCAAGCACGCAAGGCATGTCTGTGGGCTTGACCGAGGCGGCCGCGCGCCACATCACCCGCTACCTGAGCCGCCGTGGCAAGGGCGTGGGTGTGCGCTTGGGCGTGAAGACCACCGGCTGCTCGGGCCTGGCCTACAAGATCGAGTTTGCCGATGAGATCGCCCCCGAAGATGTGATCTTTGAAGAGCAGGGCGTCAAAATTTTGGTCGATCCGAAAAGCCTGCCCTACATCGACGGCACTGAGCTTGACTTTGCGCGCGAAGGCCTGAACGAGGGCTTCAAATTCAACAACCCCAACGAACGCGACCGTTGCGGTTGTGGTGAGTCCTTCCGCATCTGACGCTGCTCAAGGGCTGAGCGAGCCGCACCGGCAAGGCCAGCGCTTTGCAGCACATGAAGCCTCACCCCGTGGTGGGGCTTTGCACTTTCAAACGCCATGAACATCGACGCTGACGACTTCACGCTGCTGGGCCTGCCCCGCGCCTACGCGCTGGATCGCGCGCGCCTCGATGCCGCGTGGAAGGCCTTGCAGGCCAAGGTGCACCCCGACAAATTTGCTGCAGAAGGCGCTGCTGCCCAGCGCGTGGCCATGCAATGGGCCGTGCGCGTGAACGAAGCACACCAGCGCCTCAAAGACCCGCTCAAACGTGCCGCCTACCTGTGTGAACTCGCGGGTGCCCCCGTTCAGGCCGAGAACAACACGGCCATGCCAGGCGCTTTCTTGATGCAGCAGATGGAGTGGCGCGAGGCCCTGGACGATGCAGGCGACGCCGCAGCCGTTCAGTCCCTGGCGGACGATGTGCAGGCCGACCGCAAGGCCCGCATTGCCCTTGTCACCCAGTTGCTGGACGTGGAGACCAACCCCACACAGGCCGCACAGGAAGTGCGCGCCCTCATGTTCATCGATCGCTTGCTTGAAGAGATCGATGCCCGACTTGAACGCTACGAAGACGCCTGTTGAGCTGTCCCCGAAACCATGGCTTTGCTTCAAATTTCCGAACCCGGTCAATCGCCTGACCCGCACCAGCGCCGCATCGCGGTCGGCATCGACCTGGGCACCACCCACTCGCTCGTGGCCGCCGTGCGCAATGGCGTGGCCGAGTGCCTACCCGATGAGCAGGGCCGTGTGATCCTGCCCTCGGCCGTGCGCTACCTGATTGACGAGAAAGGCCGCACGCGCCGACAGATTGGCTTCGATGCCCTGGCCGCAGCGGCTGAAGACCCGGTCAACACCATCGTGTCGGTCAAGCGCTTCATGGGCCGTGGCCTGGCCGACTTGCCTGATGCTGGCAAGCTGCCCTATCAGTTCGAAGACCAGCCCGGCATGGTGGCCGTGCAGACCGTGGCGGGCGTCAAAACGCCGGTCGAGGTGTCGGCCGAGATTCTGGCCAGCTTGCGCCAGCGTGCTGAAGACACCTTCAACGACGACCTGTTTGGCGCGGTCATCACCGTGCCTGCCTACTTTGACGACGCCCAGCGCCAGGCCACCAAAGACGCCGCCCAGATGGCCGGCCTCAATGTGCTGCGCCTGCTCAACGAGCCCACGGCGGCGGCCATTGCCTATGGCTTGGACAACAGCTCGGAAGGCCTGTACGCCATCTATGACCTTGGCGGCGGCACCTTCGACATCTCGCTGCTGCAACTGAGCCGTGGCGTGTTCGAGGTGGTGGCCACCGGGGGTGATTCAGCCCTGGGTGGTGACGACATCGATCACGCCTTGGCCGAAGCTGCTTTGCTGGAGGCCAAGATGAAAGCCGTCACGCCGCAAGACAAGCGTGCGGTGCTGGTGGCGGCACGTGGCGTGAAGGAAAAGCTTTCGACCGATGGCAGCGCGCATCTCTCGGTGATGCTCTCGGGCGGCATGCTCTCCAGCAGCATCACCCGCGAAGCACTGGCGGCGCTGGCCAAGCCCTTGATCGATAAGTCGCTGGCGGCCGTCAAGCGTGTGCTGCGCGATGCCAAGGTCAAGCCCGATGAGGTCAAGGGCGTGGTCATGGTGGGTGGCTCCACCCGCATGCCCGCGGTGCGTGACGCCGTGGGCGCCTATTTTGGTCAGGCGCCCCTGACCGACCTCAACCCCGACGAAGTGGTGGCCCTGGGCGCGGCCATCCAGGCCAATCAGCTGGCAGGCAACAACGTGCAGGGCGAGATGCTGCTGCTCGATGTGCTGCCCTTGTCGCTGGGGCTGGAGACCATGGGCGGCCTGGTCGAGCGCATCATTCCGCGCAACACACCCATTCCCTGTGCCCTGGCGCAGGACTTCACCACCTTCAAGGACGGGCAGACCGCCTTGGCTGTGCATGTGGTGCAGGGCGAGCGCGAGCAGGTGGAGCATTGCCGCTCATTGGCCCGTTTTGAGCTGCGTGGCATCCCGCCCATGGCGGCAGGTGCAGCACGCATCCGTGTGAGCTTTCAGGTCGATGCCGATGGCTTGCTGAGCGTGTTTGCCAAGGAACAGATCTCGGGCGTGGAAGCCTCTGTGGTGGTCAAGCCCAGCTATGGCTTGAGCGACGACCAGGTGGCTCACATGCTGCGAGAAGGCTTCACCACCGCAGCGGCCGACATGAAGGACCGCGCCCTGCGTGAGGCCCGTGTGGACGCCGAGCGCATGCTCGAGGCCACCCGCTCGGCCCTGGCTGCCGATGGTGACTTGCTCAGCGCTGAGCAGCGCACTGAGATCGACGCGCTCATGGCGCAGATCGGTCAGCGCTGCGACCGGGGCGATGTCGAAGCCC
Organism: Pseudomonadota bacterium; assembly: GCA_041165245.1. Taxonomy (GTDB): domain Bacteria; phylum Pseudomonadota; class Gammaproteobacteria; order Burkholderiales; family Burkholderiaceae_C; genus Aquabacterium. The sequence goes on along the minus strand of JBEANX010000554.1, from coordinate 2,669 downwards.
TGGAAGCCTCGACCAAAGCCCTGGCCCACGCGACCGAAGGCTTTGCCGCCGAACGCATGAACCGCAGCATCCGCCAGGCCCTGGCGGGGCGCCAACTCGATCAGATCTGAGCCATCAAGGCTGACCCACCCATGCCCATCATCAAGATCCTGCCCCACGCCACCCTGTGCCCCGAAGGCAAGCAGTTGAGCGTGGCCCCTGGCACCACCATCTGCGAAGCGCTGCTCGAGAACCACATCGAGATCGAGCATGCTTGCGACATGAGCGCTGCCTGCACCACCTGCCACGTGATCGTCAAAGAGGGCTTCAACAGCCTCAACGAGATCGAAGAGACCGAAGAGGACTTGCTGGACCGCGCTTGGGGCCTGCAGCCCAACTCGCGCCTGAGCTGCCAAGCCATCGTGGCGGGCGCTGACTTGGTGGTGGAGATTCCCAAGTACACGATCAACCACGCCCGCGAGAACCATTGAGCAGGCTTAGAGTTTCGGCATGACACGTCAGATCTTTCTCGACACCGAAACCACGGGCCTGAGCCCTGATTCGGGCGACCGCATCATCGAAATCGGTTGTGTGGAAATGGTGAACCGCCGCCTCACGGGTCGGCACCTGCACTTCTACATCAACCCCCAGCGGCCCAGCCATGAAGACGCGGTCAAGATCCACGGCCTGACCGATGAGTTCCTGTCGGACAAGCCGGTGTTTGCGGCATTGGCTGATGAGATCCTTGAGTACTGCCGCGGCGCCGAGATCATCATCCACAACGCCAGCTTCGATGTGGGCTTTCTCAATGCTGAGCTCAAGCGCTTGAACCGGGGCGTGTTCACCGACCATGTCGACGGCATCCTGGACACGCTGGTGATGGCCAGAGAGATGTTCCCGGGCAAAAGCAACTCGCTCGATGCCTTGTGCCGCCGCCTGGAGGTGGACAACGCCCACCGCACGCTGCACGGCGCTTTGATGGACGCCGAGCTGCTGGCCGAGGTCTACATCAACATGACGCGGGGCCAGGATGCCTTGCTGATCGATGCAGGCAGCTCTGAGGGCGAAGGGCAGGGCGGTGCCATTGAGCTGGAAGCCATCGACTTCAGTGCTTTTGACCTGCCTGTGATCCAGCCTTCAGTGGACGAGGCTGAGGCCTTTGAGAAAGCGCTGGCTGATCTCGACAAAGCGTCTGGCGGAAAAAGTTTGTGGAAATCTCTGGAAGCTGTGCTATAGTCTAGGTCTTCGCTGATCGCTGCAAACCAAATGCGGCAATCAAAGAACCCGAACCAGTTTCGGGCGGTTAGCTCAGCGGTAGAGCACTGCCTTCACACGGCAGGGGTCGCAGGTTCGAACCCTGCACCGCCCACCAGAATAAGCCTCGTAAGTCATTGATTTACGAGGCTTTTTTTGTTTTTCACTGGTGGCTATAGCACTGCGCCCTGGTGCCCGGTATGAAAAACCGGTCTTTGGGTCAGACCCTGCGAAGTTTCAGTCCCGCCAGTAAGGCCAAGCCTGACGCCATCATCCACATCGTGGCGGCCTCAGGAACGGGGCTGGTGGCGAAACGGTAGTTGGCGTCAGAGGCCGATGTGACGGTGTAATCACCCGAGAAATCCAAGCCGTTCAAGGTCAGGCGATCGATGCCTGACCAGTACGCCGTGTTTGCGAAGGCAGCGCCTGCGCTGGCACTTCCTGCGCCATTGACGTTGCTTTGGGCGATGACGATCATCGTCAGTGCCACGCTGCTTTCGGCATGGCCTTTGGCATCGAACTGCAGGTCCGAAACGATGGGGAACACCCATCCGTTCACGTTCGTGTCGGGCGGGGGCACAGCGCCCCCAGCGTATTCTTGCCTGCTGCCTGAGTTGACGATGCCTTTGCCCAATGCCCCGCCATAGCCAGTCCATGTGGCCAAGGCGCCACCAAAGCCGGCCGAGACCTGGGTCGACAAAACCCCGTCGATGATGACCCGGCCTGTCACCGTGACCGTCTTGCCAGCCAAGGTGGGTGCGTCAAAACTCAAAGTGTCCGAGAAGCTGGCCTGAGCCCTGGCCCCTCCGCCGGAACGCGCATTCGGGAAAGAGACCACCTCACTGAATGCAGACACTTGGAGGTAACCAGGCCCGGCCGTGGCGTTCGCCGTGTTGCCCTCTGTCGCGCACCTGAAGCTCAGGCTCCCGGAACCAGACTGATTCTGCTCACAACTTGGGGTGACGATGACACCCCCCACGTTGACGCCGTTGCCTGACGTACTCACGTTCACTGAAGTGGTGAAAGGCGCTGCCATCGCGGCTGCGGGCGCGATGCAGCCCCACAGCATGAGGGTTTGGATGCTCAACTTCACGGGTGCTCCCTGAGGGGCTGGTGAATGGGCTGCGTGTGACCTTGGAGGCAACATCGGCAGTGCCATTTGATTGTGTGTTGTGCGTCCGTTTGTCCCTATCCCTAAGTGTTGGGGGCCGCGCTGCTCGCCAAGCACCTGGGTCCATGGGGTGGCGTCATGGCTTGGTACTCAGGGCTGCGGCAATGTCGCCTGCGAGGTGATCCAGCACCTGGGCCAGAGCCATGGCTTGACCCTCGGGGCTGTCAGGGTGCACGGCCAAGGTGTCGGTGGTGGTGCCGGGCGTGTTGGCATTTGCGCCCTTGTCGCTCAGCAGCCAGTGCGCCTGGGCTCGCAAGACCCCTTC
>JBEANX010000553.1:0-3910 GCA_041165245.1 Pseudomonadota bacterium | reverse complement strand
GAAGACGTGGCGGCAAAACTTGGCAAGCCATTGGACCCGTTTGACCTGATCTGCCATGTGGCCTTTGACCAGCCCCCGCTCTCACGCAAGGAGCGTGCAGACAGTGTCAAGAAGCGCAACTACTTTGCCAAGTACCAAGGCACCGCACGCCAAGTGCTGGAGGCCTTGCTGGAGAAGTACGCGGATGCTGGGCCCGAGGTCATTGAAGACATGAAAGTGCTGCAACTGGATCCCTTCAGCCGCATGGGCTCGCCCGTGGAGCTGGTCAAGGCCTTTGGCAGCAAAGCGGGCTACACCCAGGCCCTGTGTGATCTTGAAAAGGCCTTGTACGCCTGAGCTTTATGACCACTTGCTACTTCACTTTTGCTGGCAAGACTGCGCACGCACCGGATGCAATGGCTGCATGCTCTCTGTCATTGAGGCTAGGGGCATGAGCCGATTGATTTTCACTTCGGCTCGGCTTCGTGTCGCCATGCTGATTTCCACTGTTTTGATCGCGGGGTGCAACATGTTCGGCAAATCGCATGACCTGATCTGGGAATGGCCTGCTGGCCGGCCTGTGCAGCAAAAGCTGCTGGTCAAGGTCGGTAAGGTTAAAAAGGCTTCCACTGGCTTCCTAGGCATTGGCGCGTCGCCTTCCATGGCAGATTCCTTGCCTGATGTCATGGACGCCACGGTCCAAGTGATTGGGGGCGATGCAGCCCTCATGGGCCAAACCCTGCGCATCCGCCTTCCTGGCTTGGAGGCCAAGAAGCTGACGCAGGCACCCACGGCCGCGTTTGGTTTGCTGCAGGGGAAGACCTGCGTGTGTGTGGCCTCGCTGCCGCAGGGCGTGAGTGAGCCCGAGGCTTGGCTCAAACAATGGACTTGCCCCTGATCTGAACATGTTGAACAGTTTTGAAGTTGCCCAGGCCTTGCTCGATCGTGGGTTTGTGAGCCTGACCCACCCTGAGCGCACCAAGGCGCATGGTTATGCTCACCCGGAGCTCGCGCATGCTGTCTATGTGAAGGTAGGGGGCACGAAGGGCGCGCTCCTGCCGGTCAGTAAGTTCCCCTTGGTGTTGCACCCAGATGCCGCTGCATTGTGGCGTGATGCCGCGCCTGCCACGAGTGGTTTTGTGCTCCAAGACAAGGTTCGCACAGGCACGGGTTACTTGCTGTTTGCGTCGCATGTCAATGAAGTTGGAACCCCTTACGGTTACGCCTGCTCATTCGAGGATGAATCAGCCCTGGATCAGTTCCTCGAGGTCCTGAAGTCATTGAATGCGAGGGCCTATGGCCCTTCGGCGGCCACCATGGCTCAGGCACTGATGGCCGCCCGCCATCTGGATGGCCAAGGCACCGGCCATGACGATTGCGACACGGACGAAGATGACAGCGAAGCATTCGCCATGGACGAGATCGAGCAACTGTCGGTTGACGATTACCTGCAGGCTTATGAGGCGGCCCGCCACCGCATGACCGTCCCCCAGCACCGCATGCTGATCGGCCACGCCAATGCCGCAGGCCACACCTTGTCCATGCAGGCCATCGCCGAGCTGGGCGGCTATGACAGTTTTTCTGCAGCCAACAGCCAATACGGCACCTTGGCCGCTTACATGCTGGAGGCAGCGGGCATCCAGGGCTTGAGCCAAAAGATGGAAGTGCTGGCGCATAAAGCGCCAGAGCGCAGCCCACAAGGCCACTGGCAATGGGCCATGCGCCCCGCTTTGGTCGAAGCCTTGCGCCAGCTGGGCCTGCTGAACGACGCCATCACGGCCTTGCAGGCGCAAGCAGCCCAAGCCGAAATTGACTCAGATCCCCAATGCCAAGGCGTTGACGCCACCACGCGCATGGCGCTGGTGGAAGCGCGTGTGGGGCAGGGCGCCTATCGCCGTGGCCTCATGGAGGTCTGGTCTGGCCGGTGCTCGGTGACAGGCGTTGACATCCCAGAGGTACTCATTGCCTCGCACGCCAAATCATGGAAGCGCTCCGCCAACGAGGAGCGTTTGGACCCACACAACGGCCTGCTCTTGGTGGCCAGCATCGACAAGCTCTTCGACAAAGGCTTGATCAGCTTTGACGACCAAGGTTGCTTGTTGACCAAAGAAGACCTGCCCAGCGAGCACCTGCACCTCTTGGGCCTGAGTCCACAATCGCGCCTTCGCGCAGTGCCCGATCGCTTGCGCCCCTATCTGGCTGATCACCGAAGCTTCCACGGCTTTGTGCAAGCCTGACCCTCACCTCGCAGTACCCATTTCATGTCCATCACCAGTTCCATCAAGTCCATCCAGGACATCATGCGCAAAGACGTCGGCGTCGATGGCGACGCCCAGCGCATTGGCCAATTGGTCTGGCTGCTTTTCCTCAAGATCTTTGACGACCGCGAAATGGAGTGGGAGCTCCTGAGCGACCACTACCAGTCACCCCTGCCTGAGCAGTACCGCTGGCGCACCTGGGCCGCTGACCCAGAAGGCATGACGGGCGAAGAGCTCATGAGCTTTGTCGACAATGAACTCTTCCCTGGCCTGCAAAACCTGGAGGCCCACAGCAGCAAGCCTGCGGCCTATGTGGTGCGAAGCGTGTTTGAAGACGCCTACAACTACATGAAGTCGGGCCAGCTGCTGCGCCAGGTCATCAACAAGATCCAGGAGAGCGTTGACTTCAACAAGGCCCAGGAGCGCCACGCCTTTGGCGACATGTACGAGCAACTGCTGCGCGACCTGCAAAGCGCAGGCAATGCCGGTGAGTTCTACACACCGCGCCCGGTCACTGAGTTCATGGTGCGCATGGTCAACCCCCAGTTGGCCGAGAAGGTGATGGACCCGGCCTGTGGCACCGGCGGCTTCTTGACCTGCACCATCGAGCACAAGCGCAAGCAGGTCAACACGCCTGAAGACGAGCAGCTTCTGCAAGCCAGCATCCATGGCGTTGAGAAAAAGCCGCTGCCCCACCTGCTGGCCACCACCAACATGATCCTGCACGGCATCGAGGTGCCCAACCAGATCAAGCATGACAACACCCTGGCCCGCCCCCTCATCAGCTGGGGCCCCAAAGACCGGGTGGACTGCATCGTGGCCAACCCGCCTTTTGGCGGCATGGAAGAAGACGGCATCGAGACCAACTTCCCCGCCGCCTTCCGCACGCGTGAAACGGCCGACCTGTTCCTGGTGCTGATCATGCACTTGCTCAAAGACGGAGGGCGCGCCGCCGTGGTGCTGCCCGACGGCTTCCTGTTTGGTGAAGGCATCAAGAGCCGCATCAAAGAAAAGCTGCTCACCGAGTGCGACCTGCACACCGTGGTGCGCCTGCCCAATGGCGTGTTCAACCCTTACACGGGCATCAAGACCAACCTGCTGTTTTTCACCAAAGGGCGACCCACGCGCGAAGTGTGGTTCTACGAGCACCAATACCCCAAGGGCGTGAAGAACTACAGCAAGACGCGGCCCATGCGCGTGGAAGAATTCGCGGTGGAAGAGGCCTGGTGGGGCAGTGAGCTTGAAGGCTTTACCCGCAGGCAGGCCAGCGAGTTTGCGTGGAAGGTGAGCGTTGACGACATCAAGGCGCGCAACTGGAACCTCGATTGCAAGAACCCGCATGTGGGTGAGTTGGTCAGCCATGACCCGGATGAGCTGCTGGCGGCGTATGCGAAGCAGCAAGAGGGCATTGCTCAGTTGCGTGAGCAGTTGAAGGCGGCTCTGGCCGAGGCCTTGGAGCGTGACGCATGACGGCGTTGGTGACGAAGCACTTGCCCTTGGTGGCGGTAGCGCCGGATGGGATCAAGAAGCTGCGGGCGTTGATCCTGGAGTTGGCTGTGCGCGGCAAGCTGGTCGAACAAGATCCCCGCGACGAACCAGCCGAGCTTCTTCTCCACCGAGTCGCAGCTCAACGTGCAACGCACAGAAAGCTCATGAAGCCCATCGCGCAACCG
>JBEANX010000552.1:0-14608 GCA_041165245.1 Pseudomonadota bacterium | reverse complement strand
TTTTGAGCGCACCGATGTGTCCGTCACCGGCGAGCAGCAGCTTGCCCAGGTGCACTACCTGCCCGACCGGCGCGGTGATGCCGTGGTCGGATTTGTGGTCATGGCCTACGACATCACCAGCCGCAAGCAGGCCGAAGACGCCTTGCGCCTGAGCCGCGACGCCGCCGAGGCCGCCAACCAGGCCAAGAGCGCCTTCCTGGCCAACATGAGCCATGAGATCCGCACACCCATGAATGCCATCATGGGCATGGCTTTCCTGATGCGCCAGCAGCCAGAGTCAACCGAGAACCCCAAGCGCCTGGGCATGATGGTCGATGCCTCCGAGCACCTGATGGGCGTGCTCAACGATGTGCTGGACCTCTCCAAGATCGAATCGGGCAAGCTCTCGCTGGAGCACATCGATTTCAAGCTCGATGCCTTGCTCACCCGCAGCAAGGACCTCATGGCCGAGAAGGCCATGCAAAAAGGCTTGAGCCTGCTGGCCTCCAACCAGACACCGTGGCGTGACCTGCGTGGCGACCCGACCCGCATCACCCAAGCCCTGATCAACCTGCTGAGCAATTCGGTCAAGTTCACAGCACAGGGCAGCGTGGTGTTGCGCGCCGTGCCGGTCGATGCCGAAGGCAGCCCGGGCCTGGTGCGCTTTGAGGTTCAGGACACGGGCGTGGGCATTGCACCTGAGCAGCTCGATCGCATCTTCGAGCCCTTTGAGCAGGCTGACAACTCGACCACCCGGCGCTTTGGTGGCTCAGGCCTGGGCTTGAGCATCACCCGCAGCCTGGCCGAGCAAATGGGCGGCAGCATCAGTGCTCGCAGCGAGCCTGGGCGAGGCAGCACCTTCGCCATCACGGTGCCTTTGGCCATGGCGCAGGCATCGCGTGATGTGCCGCTTGGCGTGCCCCAAAGCCAGCCCGTGCGCAGCGATGCCGACGTGGTGTTGCGCGAGCATCACCAGGGCGCGCGCATCTTGCTGGCCGAGGACAACCTGGTCAACCGCATCTTGGCCTCTGAGCTGATGGACCTGGTCGGCCTCAAACCCGACCTGGCGACCAATGGCCTGGAGGCCGTGAACATGGCCCGCGACAAAGCCCTGGACAAGGCCTATGACCTCATCCTCATGGACGTGCACATGCCCGACATGGACGGCCTAGAGGCCACCCGCCGCATCCGCCAGATGCCTGCGTACGCTGGCGTGCCCATCCTGGCCATGACGGCCAGCGTGCTCATGGAAGACCGCGATGCCTGCCTGCAAGCCGGCATGGACGGCCACCTGGGCAAGCCGCTGGATGCGGCCCTGCTGTTCGACACTTTGCTGAGCCGCTTGCAGAAATGAAAAACGGGCCTTCGCGGCCCGCCTTGAGTGTGTGGGCCGCGAAGGCCCAGGGCTCACAGCCCCATGCAGTTGGCGTAGTAGGTCACGGTGCCGGGCCAGTCAGAGAACACGCCTTCGACCTTGACTTGCTTGGCCAGCACGTCCAAGGCCTTGAGCATGTCGCTGTCGGTCTTGATGGCCTTGCCTTGCGGATCGAACTGGTAGTAGCTGCCCTTGCCAGCGGCGCCCTTGGTCAGGTCCACACGCTCGAACGACCAGGTGATGATGCGAAAGCCTGCGGCCTTGATGTCCAGCGCGTACTGCGAAGGCACGACCTGGTTGGCCTCGTTCACGGTCAACAGCGCCCACATCGGCGGGGCGATGATCTGCACGCCGGCCTTCTTCAGCTCGGCCAGGCGCTCATTGCTCAGGCGGGCATTGTTCAAGGCAGGCTCGATGGAATCGAGGTACACCGCGTTCTTGCCAAAGGCGGGCTCGTTCTTGATCCAGTAGAGGATGTCGTTGACATCGAACGATTGGGCGTACACCTTGCGGGGCTCAACACCCGCCGCCTTGTAGGTGTCGATCATTTTTTGCGCGTACTGCGCCTGGCCACCGAAGATGGCTTGGATGCGCGCAGCATCACCGCCCTTGAGCTCTGGCGTTTGCATCACGCCCCATTGCTTGATCAGCTCGATGTGTTCTTTCAGCGTGACCACATTGCCAGCAGGGCGGCCGGTGTAGAGGTCGGTGCGCCAGGTGGCGGTGCCGCCCAGGTAGCCCTCGGCCGTGGTGGCCTTGGCGTTGCTGGCGTCCATCTTGGCCTTCAGGCTCTTGAACTCTGACAGCGTGATGTCGCTGGTGCAGCACTTGGGCGCAGCGCCACCGGCTGTCCAAGGCACCGTGCACGCGGCGTTCAGCGGCGTGTTGACGATGTTGGTGGTGGTGTGCAGGTCGCACTCAGAGTGGCGGCAGACCAGCTCGCCATCTTTGGTGAAGGTCACGTCACACTCGATGACGCCCGCACCCATCTGGTTGGCGGCGGTGTAGGACTCGCGGGAATGCTCAGGGAACTCCAGCGGCGCACCGCGGTGGCTCACCGAGAACTTGCTGCGGTAAAACGGCCCTGCTGCGCATTGCTGCAGTTTGGTCTTGAGGGGGCTGGCTTCCATGCCCTCGACCAGGTAGAAGGGGCGCACACCGACCTGGACGTTCATTGGCGTGCTGCGCTGGGAAGCCTCGCGGCCTTCGGGCTCGTGTCGGTCGTCGTCACGGCCGCTGGCGCAAGCGGCCAGGGTCAGCAAGGCGGTCGTGGTGCAGACCAAGGCCTTGACGAAGCTCTGGATGTTCAGGGACATGGGGAACTCCTGGCGTGAAGCAAAAATTGAACGACCCGCGCCAGTGATGGCAACGGGTCGGGTGCGCCAAGCGTGGCGCACGTGTCAGATTTTTCACTTCGAACCAGGCGTTCCATGTGACGGGTGCAATGAGCACTTCGGCACGTCGCCACATGGGCGAGAGGGGCGGTGTCGCCCCCAGGCTCACTCGCCTTGCTTGGGGCGGCCGGGCTTGAGCGGGGTCAGGGCTTCCAGGGCGGCCTTGAACTGGGTGTCGCTCAGGGCGCTGAGGGCTTGCAGGCCTGCACGCAGCAATTCGCTTTTCTTGGCGGGGCGTTTGAAGGCCAGGGCGCGCTCTTTCATCGAATCGATCAGGGCGAAATCGGCACGGGGCATGGTGAAGCTGTCACGCACCAGCTTGGCTTTGACCTTCACGGGCTTGGGCTGTACCACGGGCGCAGCAGCCTTGACGGGTTTCTTCTTGGCTTCTGGCTTGGCTGCTGCTTTGAGTTCAGGCTTGGCAAGCACCTTGGGGCCTGGCTTGGCCGCCGATTTCACAGCAGGCTTCACTGTCGTTTTAGCGGCAGGCTTTGCAGCAGGCTTGAGAGCGGTTTTGGCGGCCACCTTGGGGGCGGCTTTTTCGACAGGCTTGACAGCCTTTTTTGCTGCGACCTTCGGCGCTGGCTTGGCAACGGCCTTGGGGCTCGAAGCAGGTGCGGTGGCGGACACGGTCTTGACAGCTGGCTTCACGGTGGGCTTCCTAGAGGGGGTCGAAGGGGTGGGCTTTTTGGCAGCGCTAGGGCTGGCTGCAGGCGTGGGCGCAACGGGTGCTGCCGGTGACGCGCTCGCGGCTGGGGCAGCAATCGCTGCAACTTCAGTCGGTGTGCTTGCAACAGGGTTGGAAGTGCCGCTGCTGGTGGCAGGCACTGTGCTGTTGGGGTTGCTCATTCGGTACTCCGTCATTGGTGTAAATGATTTATACCATTTTAGTCCAAAGTGGTGCCATGTGTGCAAGCGGCGCTCTAGACACCCCGCAAGGAGGTTGAGCCGATGGGATCAGGCGTGACCCTCAAAGGCAGTGATCCAGGGTGAGCTTCTGGCGTTTCAGCCGCTGCCACCGGAGGTCTGGCCTGGGCGTGGGTACGTGGGCTGGCTGGCGCGCCATCCCATGGTTGAGGCTTGTTCCACCAAAGCTTAGGGATAGAACTCCCCATCCGAGTTGGTCACGATGCCTTCACCGCACACACACAGTGTGCGGATTCGAACCAAACCAGGAGTGGCAAATGCCGGTTGATCTCAGCAAGCCTTTGGACGACATCGTCCTGAGCAACAGCGAAAAGTCTTTCATGAAGGGCTTGCAGGCCAACATCCTCAAGGGGCATGGGCGAGAGCACGTCGCCCTGGTGTTCCTCAAGATCCGCGATGTGGCCAAGGCCAGGGCGTGGCTGCGCGACTACCCTGTCACGGACGCTTACACCCAGCACTTGGAAACCCAAGCCTATGGGGCCACCAAGGTGCCTGGTGGCGTGGTGCGTCTGGTTCACATCAGCAGCAGTGGCTTGAAAGCATTCGGACAAGGCGCGGCCTTTGCTGGCTTTGGCGCTTTTTCCGGTGGCATGGCCGTAGATACCAGCGTGCTGGATGACGGCAACACCAGTTCTTGGGAGCCAGGCTTTGCGAAGGGCAGTGATGTTCTGCTTTTGCTGGCCTACCACTGCGAGGTGGATCTGGCGCGCATCGTTCGCCAGCTCACCGATGAGTTCGCTGAGAAGCTCAGCCCTTTTGACGTGGTCTATGTTCAAGACAGCCGCGCATACAAGAACAAGGACAGCGAAGGGCTGGAACATTTTGGTTATGTGGACGGCCGCTCTCAGCCTCTGATGACGCAGAGCGACATCCAGCACGAGAAGGCCAAGGGGGGCATTGATCGATACGATCCCAGCGCACCCTTGGGCCAGTTTTTGTTGCCCGACCCCCTGTCGCCCACCGAGTTCGGCAGCTTTTTTGTGTTCCGCAAGCTCGAGCAAAACGTGGCGGGCTTCAAGCGCCAAGAACAATTGACGGCAGACGCAGAAGAGCTCAAGGGTGAGGACCGTGAACTGGCTGGCGCCCAGGCGGTGGGCCGTTTTGAAGATGGCACACCCGTGACCTTGAGCCAGGTTGCGCTAGGGGGGGCTGTGCAGAACAATTTCAACTACGACGCGGACCCTGCCGGCAGCAAGTGCCCCTTTCACGCGCACATCCGCAAGACCAATCCACGCGGCTCCAGCCCCGGCGGCCTGGCTTTTGACAAGAGCGTTCAGATGGCACGGCGCGGCATCACCTATGGCAGCCGGGTGCAAGACCCAAACACCAAGGCGTTCATTGACCAGCCCTTCGGCGGGGTGGGTTTGCTCTTCATGAGCTACCAGGCGTCGATAGAGGCGCAGTTCCAATTCATGCAAACCCAGTGGGCCAACAACGAGAACTTCCCCAAGCCGGGTGTGGGCATTGACCCCGTGATCGGGCAGGGGCCCAGCACCTTGGCGCAGACCTGGCCCAGCAACGGCAAGAAGTTTCTGTTTCGCGGCTTTGTCACCCTCAAGGGCGGTGAGTATTTCTACACCCCATCCCTTGCCGGGCTCAAAAACCTCTGACGAATGGCGGGCGGTGGGCCTCAGTGCCCCTGCGTGAGAGGTTTGTCATGTTCGCGCAACAGGCGTGAGCTAGCGTGTCAAAGTGGGCTCGAAGTGCGGGCTCGCTTTGCCTGAGAGACCCTGCCATGACCGCCTTGCCCGAAGACCTGATCCAGCGCATCCACAAAGACCTGATCGACAGCTATGACGAAGAGCTCGAGCTGGAGCTGGAAGACCGCACCATCGACCAACTGGCCGCCGCCGATGGCTCTGCCCTGACAGACCAGGACAAGGAAGACCGCCGCCAGTACTTCCGCGAGCTGTTCCGGCTGCAGGCTGAGCTGGTCAAGCTGCAGGACTGGGTGGTGGCCACCAAGCACAAGGTGGTGATCTTGTTCGAGGGCCGCGATGCCGCAGGCAAGGGCGGTGTGATCAAACGCATCACGCAGCGCCTCAACCCACGTGTGTGCCGTGTGGCCGCGCTGCCTGCGCCCAACGACCGCGAACGCACCCAGTGGTACTTCCAGCGCTACTGTGAGCACCTGCCCGCCGGTGGCGAGATCGTGCTGTTTGACCGCAGCTGGTACAACCGCGCCGGGGTGGAGCGCGTGATGGGCTTTTGCTCGGACGACCAATATGAGGAATTCTTTCGCTCGGCGCCTGAGTTCGAGCGCATGTTGACGCGCTCGGGCATCCAGCTCATCAAATACTGGTTCTCGATCTCGGACGACGAGCAGCGCCTGCGCTTTTTGGGCCGCATCCATGACCCGCTCAAACAGTGGAAGCTCAGCCCCATGGACCTGGAATCACGCCGCCGTTGGGAGGAATACACCAAGGCCAAAGAAACCATGCTGGAGCGCACCCACATCCCAGAGGCGCCCTGGTGGGTGGTGCCGGCCGACGACAAGAAGAAGGCCCGCTTGAACTGCATCCAGCACTTGCTGAACCAGATGCCCTATTCGGAAGTCGACCGCCCGAGCATCGAGCTTCCCCAGCGCGAGCGCCATGAGGACTACCTGCGCCAGCCCGTGCCACAGGAGATCATCGTGCCCCAGTTGTATTGAGGGTCAGACAGAGCTTCAGTCTGCGCAGGGGGGCCGATACCGACGTACCGACTCACCCCAACAGACCGAGGCTCCACCCATGTCCTCACCCCACAGTGACCTTGCGCTGAAGCCGGTGTTGTTTGCCGTGTTCGCCTGGCTGCTGCAGTTTGACCTCAAGGCCAAGGAGATGCAGCGCAATGTGGTGCAGGTTCAGCAGTTTTTGTCGGACATCTTGGCCACCCGCACGCTCGACGGCCTGGACGATGGCTTCAAGCAGGCCGAGGCCAACCGTGAAGCGTTCACAGCGGCGCTCGAGGAATTCCAAGCGCATGACGTGACCCACAAGAGCGCGGACGAGAGGCGCGAGTTGGCGCAGATCGGCAAGGACTTCGACAACTATTACGCCTTGGGTGTGAGCATGGCCAAAGCCTATGTGGCCGAGGGCCCGGAGGGTGGCAACAAACTGATGGGTGATTTCGACAAGGCCAGCGAGGCCTTGCAGAAAGGCCTCGCGTCCTTTTCGATGCACGAATCTGAGAAGATAAAAGCGGCTTTGAGCGCCGTGCAAGACCGCGCTTCTGGCGTGCGCTGGTTGGCCATTGGGCTGGGCGTGCGCACGGGCATCAGCGTGATCGATGGCATCGCATTTCAGGCCAACTTGCTGGCTTTGAATGCGGCGGTGGAGGCTGCCCGTGCGGGCGAGCAAGGCCGCGGTTTCGGCGTGGAGGCCCATTTCAAGGCCGACCCGAGGGTGCTGGCCGACATGAACGAATCGCACCCTGCAATCAGTTTTGCTCAGGGGCTGGCGCGGGTGAATCAGCGGCGGGGGCAGCGTCGGCTTCAGGCTGTTCGTGTTCTGGCGACGGCTCTTCGATGCCTAGGGCCTTGCGCTCTGCCTTTTCGGCCTTTTTCTTCTTCTTTTCGTTTTCGCGCTGGCGCTTTTCGAACTGGTAGTTTGGTTTCAACACTTGGGGTTTCCTTTCAAGCATTGGAACACCGAAAAGGCCAGCGCGAGCGGGTTCAGCCTGTGAAGGCCGAACCAGGCCATACCAGGGCGCTCAAGGCTTGGGCACGCCGTTCTTCCACAGGTGCCAGCGCTTGGTGATGTCTTGCACCAGGGGGCTGCCAGCGAGGTAGAGGTTGTTCAGCGTGATCACGAAGCCGCCTTGGGCCTGGTAGTTCAGCAGGTTGTCGCCGCTGCTCTGGCCAGGGGCGGGGCGGTCAAAGTCAGAGCCGCCACGCAGCACGGCCAGGCGTTTGATGTCCAGCAGCTTGAGGGCCGCGCCGCGCTTGAGGGCCTCGTAGGTGGCGTTGTCTTCCTGCTGGGTCGTGCAGTAGACGCCCTTGCCATCGGTCAGGATGCGCGTCCATTCGGTGGCGCGTTGGCCCAAGGCGGTGCCTGAGAACCAGGTGTCTCCCGCCAGGGTGTCGCACAGCAGCACGCTGGGTGGCAAGTTGGCTGGCGCGCTGGGGAACTTGGCGCGAGCAGCCTGGGCTTCAGCGCCGTCTGTCAGGGTCAAGCCTTTGGACAAGGCATAGGCCTTTTGCAGCAAGGCCTCGTCAAGCTGGAAGACTTCGGTGCGGTAATCCAGCGGTGGTTTCTCCGTGGGGCTCTTGGTGTTGATGCCCAGGTAGCCGGTGGTCCAGCCGGCGGGGATCTCACGGGCGTCGATCTCCCACTGGATGCCGAAATCAACCAGGTAGCGCGCCCATCCCACCGAGCCCACCGTGCCGATCTCGGGGTTGATGCCGGCGATGCCTGTGATCAGGAAGTAGGTCTTGCTCAGGTCAAACACGCGCGAGAGCACCAGCGCCGTGGTGGACACCGCCGCGTTGGTGTGGCCCATGCCGGTGGTCATCACGCAGACCTCTGCTTTGGTGCAGCGAACCACAGGGTAGTCGGGTGAAAGGCCGGGCACGGTGATCTCGCGCCAGGGGCCCAGCTTGTCCAGCCAGACCTGGCCCTCAGGCGCAAACATCGAGATGATCATGACCTTGGGGGCCATGGCTTCTCGGCCGCGTTCGTTCTCGTGGCCGCCCGCATGTGCTTGAGCAGCAGGCAGCAGGCCCAAGGCCATGGTGCTGGCCATCGACAAAGCGATGGCGGACAGCGCGTTCTTGCAAGTCTTCAACATGGTCTCTCCTGGTTGATGGTTCGCCGGTCAGGCTGGTTCCATCTAGCAAGAAGCCCGCCCATGGGTGCATCCATTCGGCTCATGGGCAGGCGTGTTCGTGGCACGCCGCCTTCAGTACGGGTGGCTGTGCTTCTGCGAGAGCCAGTAGCTGTAGTCGACCTGGATGTTTTCCATCAGGTTGACCCACCCGGTCATCTGGTTCTTGACCACGGCGCTGATGTCGGCCGTGATGTTCATCTCCTGGGCGATGAATTTGGCCAGCGTGTTGGCCATCTTGAGTTCGGCATAGTTCTCGGCCACCCCAGCCAGGTCGTCGATCAAGGTTTGCTGCTGCGCCAGCACGCGCCGGGCAATGGCCTGCTGGATGCTCCACCACTCTTGCCAGGTGTGCGCGTCTGCATGCAGGGGCAGCATGCAAGCGGTGCCGCACTGGTTGCTCATGCCTCGCACAAAGACCTGTTGCATCAGGTGTTGCGCCTTTTGCGCCCTCAGCAAGGGCATGGGCCACATGGGCAGATACGCAGGCATGGCCGCTGGCAAGGGAGGCGAGTGCTGGGCAGGCAGCGGGGTGAGCTCTGTGGGGGCGGCATCGGGCATGTCGGCGGTCTTTCGGGGGGCACGTGGTGGCATGGTGGGCTCCTGAGTGGTGGCGGTGCTGGCTCAGCCGCCAAGGCGACGCAACATCTGGTGGATGGCGCTGATCTGGATGGCGCTCTTGGCGTAGTAATCGGGGTTGTGTGGGTCGGGGCTGGTGTAGCCCCACCAATCCCAGCAGCCTTCGGGGTTTTGTGTGGCGCCGTCGTCAATGCCCTCGGCCTGCGGGTACAGCACGATGATGTTGTTGCTGTCGGCGATGTGGTTGTAGCCCGTGGTGGTGATGTAGCGGTTGCCGTAGGGCGGGTTGTTTTTGGTGTCGGGCCGGCCATTGACATAGTCCACATAGTTGTAGCCCTGCTTGCAGCCGTGCAGGGCAATGTGAACGCGTGCCTGGGCGCCTTCCTGCACCGCGCGGGGCACGTAGGCATAGGCGAAGCGGCTCATCGAGGCGCGGGCTTGCTCCTGAAAGAACTCGCTCTGGTCAAAGCGGATGAGGCGGCCCGTCAAATGTTCAGAGGGTGGCTTCAGGGGGCCGTGGATGTGCTCCAGGATGTGGTGCGATTGCATGAAGCCACCTTGGTTGATGTAGGGCGGCTGGTTGCTGTGCAGGTGTGAGTCTTCCGGGTTGTCGGTGATGATCGAGTGGCCCGCGGGGATGTCGTCCACATACTGGATGCGATCGCTTTGCACGCCCAGGTGCTCGTAGAACTCGCGGGTGCGGGCCACCACGTCGGAGTACACGACTTTGTCTTTGCTGCCCGTGAAGATGTAGATGCGGTCGTCGGCGAGGTGCGCGATGGGGTCGATCTCGCCCTTGGCTGCGGTGGCTTTGGCCAGCTCTGCCAGCTTGTAAGCGTTGGGGCCGGTGTGGGGCACCAAAGGGTTCATGCAGATGTAAATGGCGTTCTGCACGAAAGCGTCTTCTGCCAGCACGGCCGCCGCACGGAAGGATTCAGCGCAACGAAACGGCCCGCCCGCGATGATGCCCGCGCCCATGAAACTGGCCGAATGGGCCAGGTGCAGCTGCACCGTCATGAAGGCGCCGGACGACAAGCCCGACACCGAGCTCTCACCGGCGATGACGTGGTACCTGCCCAGTTGGGCGACCTTGTTGTCCGTGCTGACCATCATGAGTGACTCCGTGCGAGGTACTGCGTGAGGGGGCCCTGGTGCCAGGTGCAGTGGTTTGCTGCGGCGCACAAATTAGCATGTCCGCGATGCCGATGGGGAAATCTCCCGCAGGGTGAAAGGCTATCCTTGTGCTGTCATGTGGCTGAGCCAGGGTGCTGCAGCCTGTCCACGGAGTTCCCCCCATGTTTGCCCACCGAACGATTGCTTCACCCTCGCCTGGCAGAGCGCAGCCCACCTTGCTGCGGCGCTTGGGGCTGGCCCTGTTGGTTGCCGTTTTGGGGCTTTTGGCCGTGATGGCCTGGCGCACCTGGCGCTTGGCGGCCGATCAGGCAAGCGTGCCGGCCCAAGCGGGCGTGGCGGTCCATGCCGAAGCTGCCGCTCAGCGCCTGAGCCAGGCGGTGAAACTGCAAACCGTGTCCACCCCAGAAGACACGAACGCCGCAGCCTTTGAGGCCCTGCACCAGCACCTGCAGGCCAGCTTTCCTGCCTTGCATGCGCGCTTGAGCCGCCAGGCCTTTGGCCGCCATGCTTTGCTCTACACCTGGCCGGGTGCTGACCCCAAGGCCCCGCCCATTGCGCTGATGGCCCACCAGGACGTGGTGCCTGTGGCCCCGGGCACCGAGGCCAGCTGGTCGCACCCGCCCTTCTCAGGCGCGGTGGCACAAGGCCATGTGTGGGGCCGCGGTGCGTGGGACGACAAGGGCAGCCTCATGGCCATCCTGGAGGCTGTGGAGCTGCTGGTCAAAGCTGGGTTTGAGCCGCGCCAGACGGTCTATTTGGCCTTCGGCGCTGATGAAGAACTCGGGGGGGAAGATGGCGCACGCCTGATCGCCCAGCACCTTCGCCAGCAAGGCGTCAAGCTGCGCTTTGTGCTGGACGAAGGCTTGCTCATCACCCACGGCATGGTGCCTGGCGTGCAACGCCCCGTGGCCCTGGTGGGCGTGGCCGAGAAAGGCTATGTGACCTTCAAGCTCACGGCCAAAGGCCAAGGTGGCCACACCAGCATGCCGCCCCCGCGCAGCCCGGTGGGTGTGCTGGGCGAGGCCGTGGCCCGGGTCGAAGCCCACCCCATGCCGGCCCGCTTGAGCGGCCTGCCGCAGCAGATGCTGGAGGCAGTGGCGCCCAGCATGTCGCTGGTGCCCCGGGTGTTGATGAGCAACCTCTGGCTCACAAGCCCCCTGGTGGCCAGCCAGCTTGAGAAATCCAACTCGGCCAATGCCATGCTGCGCAGCACCCTGGTGGCCACGGTGTTCAAGGCCGGCGAGCGAGAGAACGTGCTGCCCGGTGTGGCCACGGCTTGGGTCAACAGCCGCTTGCTGCCGGGCGACTCCAGCCAGGCGGTGGAGGCGCATGTGCGCGAGGTGCTCAAGGGCCTGGACGTGACAGTGGAAAGCCTGCCCCAGCGGGTGGAGGCCAGCGCCATTTCCCAAAGCTCAGGCGGCGATTTTGATTTGATCGCGCGAAGCCTGCGTGAGCTGCAGCCTGAGGTGGTGGTGGCACCCGGCCTCTTGGTGGGGGGCACTGATTCACGCCACTTTGATGGCCTGGCCGACCAGATCTTTCGTTTCTCACCCGTGCATGCGGCATCCAGCGACATGCCGCGCTTTCACGGCAGCAATGAGCGCATGGCCGTGAGCAACTTGGTGCAGATGGTGCAGTTCTACGAGCGCTTGCTCAGGCGTGCCAATGAGGTGCCTGCGGCGCGTTGATGGCGCGGGCCTCAGCGCTCTTTCTCGCGACCGCGAAAAGCGAACCATCCCGCCAGCACCGTGATGCTGACCACCAGCAGCACCACCCACCAAAAGCCATGCTCATGGTTGGCCAGGGGGATGCCGCCCACGTTCATGCCCAGCAGGCCAGCCACCATGTTGATGGGCAGGGCCAGCACCGTCACCACCGTCAAGGTGAAGACGCTGCGGTTGGTTTGCTCGCCCACCTGCGCGGCGATCTCTTCTTGCAGCAGCTTGATGCGCTCTTGCAGCTCAGACACATCGCGGATGTTCATCGAGAACTCTTCGGTGGCCTGGCGCAGGTCTTCCAGGTCTTGGCCTTTGACCCAAGGCGGGGGCAAGCGCATCAGGCGGAACAGCGCACCCGGCTCAGGCGCCAGCAGGCGTTGCAGGCGCACCAGCACACGGCGCAGCTTGCCCAGCTCGGCCCGCTTGTGCAGCAGGCGGCCCACGAGCAGGCTGTCTTCCACCGCGTCGACCTTGAGCGTGGCTTCGCGCACGATGCGCACCAGCACGTCGCCCTGGTCATGCAGCAGGTGGTTCAAAAAGGCCAGCGATGATTCGAACGCCACGCCATTGCGCACCGCGTGGCGCAGCCGGTCGATGGAGCGCAGCGGGTGCGTGCGCGCTGTGACGGCCATGCGCGGGCCCACATTGGCCCACAGCGTGGCGATCTCAGACGGGTCAAAGCTGAACTCGAAGGCCACGTCGTTGACCACGGCCACCAGGGTGTCGCTGGCGTCTTCGATGCGGGTGGAGCGTGAGCCTTCACGCAGGGCCTGGAAGAACTCGGGCACCACGTCGAGGTGGGCTTCGATCCAGCCCTCGGCGGTGGCGTCGGTCAGGTTGAAGTGCAGCCAGACAAAATCGGTGTTGCCCGCCTGAGGCGGCTGGCGCAACCAAGCCACCGCTTCATCCAGCCCGATGGGCGTGCCCGGCAAACCCTTGCAGAACAGGTAGCCACAGATCAGCCCATGTTTGTCGGAACCGTAGGTGATCTCCATGGGGGCTTGACTGCGGGTGAGGGTGTGGTGGCGGGCGAAGATATCACACCATCATGGCAGTAAAAAAAGCCCAGCCGGTGAGGGCTGGGCTTTTCAGGTGTGCGCCGGGGTCACACGAACTGAGGCTGGGAACCCGCATGGATGAAGGCTTTGGCATTTTTCAGATTCATGGTTACCCGCAAAGTTACCCACAAGTCATGATTGCTTGTGCTGGCTCTGGGGTGCCACGGTTGGCTGGTGAAACATCACCATCGGTGTTTGAGTCGCTGCCCATGCGATACCCCATGGCTCTGTAACCTCGCTGCCGCTTGTCCCACATCCGCAGCAATGCGGGGTGGCCAGCGTCGACGAAGTCGATGATCCGCACATCGGCCTTGGTAGCATGTTCGCGATGCAAGCGACCAGCGTACTGCTGCAACGTGCCCTTCCACGAGACAGGCATAGCCAGCACCAGGGTGTCCAGCGGCGGATGATCGAAACCTTCGCCGACGAGCTTCCCGGTGGCCACCAAGACGCGTGGCGCCTGAGGTGGTAGCGCATCAAGTTCCGCAATGAGGGCGGCTCGCTGCTTCTTTGACATCCTGCCATGCAGCGCGAAGGGCGGTGGCACCAGCGAGGTCAAGGCCAAGACAATCGCGTCGAGATGCTCCGTTCGCTCGGTCAGCACCAGCACCTTGCGGCCTTGCTCGAAGGCTGCCGCCACTTCGGCAGCGATGGTTTGAGTCCGCGCCAGGTCATTGGCAAGGTGCCGGAACACATCCTGAATGCCTGCTGCGCTTGGCAGGTCGATCCGGGCAAACATTGATCGCGGCCATACCTCCAGATCGTGCGGAGCGTTGGCTGGCCTGGCTGCTGTATGCCGTGTGGGGCCGCATTGCATGAAGATGATCGGCTGCTGGCCGTCACGGCGAATGGGTGTGGCGGTCAGGCCGAGCACGAACTTGGCCTTGGTCTTCTTGAGGATGGCATCAAAAGATGTGGCGCCAACGTGGTGGCATTCATCCACGATAACCTGTCCGTAGTTTTCGACCAAGGCATTGACCTCACCTTGGCGGGACAGTGACTGCATCACGGCGATGTCGATCTTGCCTGTGGGTTTGGCCTTGCCGCCGCCGATGGTGCCGATCACACCCTTGCCAACGCCAAGGAAGGCTCGAAGGCGCTCCTGCCATTGCTTGAGCAACTCGGTTCGGTGCACCAGCACCAGGGTGTTCACGCCGCGCCTTGCAATGATGGCGGCCGCTGTGACCGTCTTGCCGAAAGCGGTTGGGGCGCACAGCACACCTGCATCGTGGTGCAGCATGGCTGAAACCGCCACCTCTTGGTCAAGCCTCAGCGTGCCGACGAAGCTGACATCAATGGGTTCACCGGCATACCGCTCGTCTTGCAAGTCACAGCGTATGCTGTTGTCCTTCAGCAAGGCCTGAGCAGCATCAAGGCAGCCACGCGGCAATGCGATGTGCTGGGGGAAGTTCACGGCATTGCCGATCACCCGTGGCTTGTCCCAAACCGACATCCTCATGGCCTGGGCCTTGTAGAACTCGGGGTTCTGGAAAGCCGCCAGCCGGATCAATCGATTAGTCAGCGCCTGAGGCAGCACGCTCTTCTCGAAGTAAATCAGGTTGGCCAGCGTCACGGTCAGTGCCTGAGGCATCGTGCCCGCCAGCTTCGTGGAGGTACTCGCCTCGCGGTTCCACGGCG
>JBEANX010000551.1:0-9571 GCA_041165245.1 Pseudomonadota bacterium | reverse complement strand
ATGAGCTGGCTGCCTTTGGCCTGATCGGCCTGGTGGCCCTGCATGTGGCCGCCGCACTCAAGCACCAGTTCATCGACCGCGACGGCCTGCTCGACCGCATGCGCCCTGGCCGCTGAGTGGCCGCCAGCCTTCATCCCCTCTGTTTCGAAAGATCGCCATGACATTTCGCCTGACCCTCCTGGCCTTCGCTTTGCTGCTGAGCGCGCAGGCCGAAGCCGCCACGAAAGCGGCGCCCCCCGCACCTGCTGCGCCCGCCGTGGCACCTGCACCTGCACCTGCGGCCGTTCCCCAGGCCAAGCTGGTTGCTGCCAGCAGTGAAGTCACCTTCACGGCCAAGCAGGTGGGCGTGCCCATGGACGGGCGCTTCAAGCGTTTTGACGCCCAGATCGCGCTGGACCCGAAACAGCCGCAAACCGGCAAGGTCAACTTCAGCATCGAGCTGGGCAGCGTGAACATCGCCGCTGACACCGACGCCGAGCTGGTCAAGCCCGAGTGGTTCAACACGGCCAAATTCCCCAAGGCCACCTTTGTGTCCACCGCCATCAAGGCCACCGGGGCTGGCAAGTTTGATGTCACCGGCAAGCTCACCATCAAAGGCCAATCGCGTGACCTGACCGTGCCTGTGGCCCTGGCCGCAGCAGGTGGCAACACCGTGGCCACGGGCAGCTTTGCCATCAAACGCCTTGATTTCAAGGTGGGCGAGGGCGATTGGGCCGACACCTCGGTCGTGGCCAACGACGTGCAGGTCAAGTTCAAGCTGAGCTTGCAAGGCATGCCTGCTTTCTGAGCCCCATCACCGCCTCAATGATTTCTCACCCGCGGCTTGCCGCTTTCATTTCAGGACCTTTCACCATGAAATCTGTAGCCTTGACGACCCTGGCCCTGGTGGCCGCCACCTTGGCCGCTTCGGTGCAAGCCGCGCCGGCCACTTACGGCATTGACCCCACCCACACTTTCGTGACTTTCGAGGCCAAGCACTTCGGCACCTCGACCAACCGTGGCCGCTTCGACAAGAAGGAAGGCACCGTGGTGCTGGACATCGCCGCCAAGACCGGCAAGGCCGACATCACCATCGAGACAGGCTCGATCAACACCGGCACCGCCCCGTTTGACGGCCACCTCAAGAGCAAGGATTTCTTCAACGCCGAAGCCTTCCCCAAGGCCACCTTCGTGGGCGATCAGTTCAAGTTCGTGGGCGACAAGGTCTCTGAAGTGAGCGGCACCTTCACCTTGCTGGGCAAGGCACAGCCTGTGACGCTCAAGGCCAGCAGCTTTGGCTGCTACGAAAACCCCCGCCTCAAGCGCGAAGTGTGCGGTGGCGACTTTGAAACCACCATCAAGCGCAGCGATTTCGGCATGACCTTCGGCGTGCCTTTCATCCCTGATGACATCAAGCTCGTCATCCAGATCGAAGCCATCAAGCAGTGATGCGCCTTGGATCGGGTTTGATCAGGCCGTGAGTTTGTGGGGCGCCAGGTGGCGCCTCAGCACGGCGGCCAGCTCTTCATGCTTGAAGGGCTTGGCCAGGTGGTCGTCCATGCCCGCCGCGGTGCAACGCTGGCGGTCCTGAGGCATGGCGTTGGCCGTGAGGGCCACCACCGGCACATTGGGCAGGCCCGCGCTTTGCTCATGTGCGCGCAGGCGGCGTGTGGCCTCGATGCCGTCCAGCACGGGCATTTGGCAATCCATCAGCACCACGTCAAAGTGGTGGGGCCCTGCCATGAGCAAGTCCAGCGCTTGCTGGCCGTCGGTGGCCAAGGTCACGCTCAGGCCCATCTGGGCCATGGCTGCGTCGGCCACCAGGGCGTTGACGGGGTTGTCTTCCACCAGCAGCACGTGGCCGCTCAGGGTGTCGGTGTGGGCCATGCCAGGCGGCAGGGTGTCGATGTCATCAGCGCCCATCCCTTGAACGGCCAGCCAGGCCGCCTCGTTGGGAACGGTGTCCTGGGTGTCGCCGTCTGTGTCGGGGCCCGTGCCATCCATGCTTCGCTGGTCGGCGCTGGCGGCCATGGGGGCTGAGCTGCCTCCCGCCTTGGGGGCCTCGCATGAAACCAAGGGCGTGGTCAGCCAGAACACCGAGCCACGGCCGGCCTCGCTGCGGCACATCAAGTCACCCCCCATGGCGCGGGCGATCTCGCGCGAGATCGTCAGGCCCAGGCCCGTGCCTTGGTGGCGGCGGCCAAAGCTGTTGTCGGCCTGCTGGAAGGCGTCAAAGACCTTGTCGATCATCTCGGGCGGGATGCCGATGCCGGTGTCCTCGACGTCGAACTGCACACGGCGGCTGCAGGGGCTGTCACCGCTGGTGTCGCCGTCTTCGCACTCGCGGCGGGCGGCGCGGAGCTTGACTTGGCCTTGCTCGGTGAATTTGATGGCATTGCCGAGCATGTTGAACAGCACCTGGCGCACGCGGGCAGCGTCGCCCAGCACCCAGCAGGGGCGGGGCAGCTCGATCTCGTCCACCAGGGCCAGGCCTTTGGCGCTGGCCGTGACGCGTGAAAGCGCCAGCACGTCGTCCAGCAAGGCACGCACATCAAATGGGGCGCTGTCCACGTGCAGGCGCCCGGCCTCGATGCGCGAGAAATCCAGCACGTCGTTGATCAGGGTGAGCAGGTGGTCGCCCGAGCGCTGGATGAGCGCGGCGTGCTGGCGCGCATCAGCCAGCGGCCCCACGCGGGCGGGCAGGCGTTGCTGGATGAGTTGCGACAGCCCCAAGATGCCGTGCAGTGGGGTGCGCATCTCATGGCTCATGGTGGCCAGGAACTGGTCTTTGATGGCGGCGTGGCGCTGGGCCAACTTGAGCGCCTCGGCGCGCTCCACCGAGATGCGGTCGGTGGTGAAGCGCAGCCACAAAAGCTCGCTGATGCGGCGCTCGGCGCGGCGGCTCTCCAGCAGCATGAAAAAGCTCAGGGTGAGCACGCCGGCGCTGCCAAACAGGCCGAAGGTGTCCAGCCGGCTGGCCAGCATCAGGGCGGCGGGCACCATCAAGGGCACGTTCATGGCCAGGTTGGGCGCCATGCTCGATTGCAGCGTGAAGGTGCTGATGGCCGCCGCCCCCACCAGGGTGGAGACCACCACCGAGCTGGTCACCAAGTCTTGCACTGGCATGATGAACCAGGCCGACGAGCCCCAGGACAACCCATTCGCGAAGGACAGCCAAGTGAGGTCGCGCAGCCAGCGGCGGTTCATGCGGTCTTGGCTGCGCTCGTAGGCGCGGGCATGGATCAGGCGGGCGCCACCCGTGGCCACACACAGCGCGGCCCAGCTCAAGGCGCGCTGCAAACCCACCTGGTGGCTCACCACCAGGGCCAGCAAAACAGCCACGATGCTGCCCGTGATCACCATCTGATGCGCGGGCGCAAAGAGCATCCGCATCCGCTCTGCGTCGATCAGGGCGGTCAGTTGCGGGTCGTCGGGCGTGACCCTGGGCGTGGTGGCCTCAAAGCGCATCTCTCCTGTATCGGCGAAAACGCAGCTGGTTTGAATCAGGGCAGTCCCGCGGGGGCATGAAAAAACCCGGCAAAAGCCGGGTTTGTCGTGAGAAAGCGCCCAAAGGGCGCAGGCGGCTCAAACCTGTTTTGTGGGGCGCTGGCGACGGCTGGCCCATGCCAGGCCCACCAGGCCCAGGCCCATCAGGGCGTAGGTGCTGGGTTCAGGAATGGTGGGGATGGGTGTTTCAGGCACCCAGTCAGGGTTGAGGGTCTCTACCACGGTGCTCTTCACGCTCTTGAAGGTCTGTGACGTCGTGCTGCGCAGGAGCAAGTCCAATGACATGTCCGATGCCACATTGCCGTTGTTGAAGCCCACCAAGGAGAATGCCTGGGTGATGGTGCGATCCAACACAAGGTCGGAAGTGACGATTGTTTCACCGGCACTGCCATCGTAGAACATGGTGACGCCGGGGGTCATGTCGGCCTCGAAGGTCATGCCCATGTTGCTGACGAAGCTACCCGAAGCGCCGTTGTTACCCGAGATTCCTGAGAGGACGAAGCCTACACCCCCAAAAGCAAAAGCATCGGCCCTGATGGACATGTCATCTGCGCCCATTGCGCTGGCCTGGGCATCCAGGAGGGTTCGGTCTGCATGAACGCTGACAGTGGCCTGCCCTGTGATGATCAACGCGGTGTTTGCTGACAATCGAGTACTGAACACGGGGGTGACGCCTTCTTTGTTGAAGGTGGTTTGGTCATTTGCCCACTCGAAGCTGTGATAGCCACCACCACCCACGGTGGTTTCCGCGTCGGTCACCGTTATCCGTTTGGTCTCATCGCCATAGACATTGGTGGTGTTGCGCGTCTGAGTACTCAGATCGTTCTGGCCTGTGAACGACTTGACCATCAATGAATTGGGCGAAATGGTCAGTGTGCCATTGGCCCTGTTCAGAGAGAACGCTGTGAAGGGGCTGCCTGTGGTTGAGCCCATCAATGGCACGGTGTCGGTGGTTCCCTCGGGGTCGTAGTTCGCCAGTTCGGGGTCACCCGTGTAAGTGTAGAGATAACCATCGCGTAGGACGCTGAGTGAAGGCGCAACGCCGTCATTCAGGTCCAGGTCGATCAGCTGAAAGTTCAGGTTGCTCAGCGAGCTGGTGGCCGACAAAAACGGATCGGCGGCGCTGGCTTGAACGCTCAAGCCCGCCAGCAAGGCGGTGAGCAAGGCCAGGCGAACAGGTTTTTGGATCGATGCAGGCATGAAAACTCCTCTTTGTTTGTGGATCGAGCATTGACCTTGGCTGCCACCTCACCGGGTGACGAGGCATCAAGGTGCGGGGCGACTCTTCCCGCAAGGCCGTGTGTTCAGGCCTGCATTTGGCGGCGGCGCTTCATGGCGGCCATGCCCACCAAGCCCAGGCCCATCAGGGCGTAGGTGCTGGGTTCAGGGATCGGGGCGGTGGTGCCTGGGTCGGGCAGAGTGGGGCCATCGACGGGGTCGCCCCAAGTAATCACTTCAGTCTGGTGGAAAAGCCACGCGTCGAGTTGGGTCCTGGCTTCGAGTTGGATATCCAGACTGGCCGTGATGGATCCCTTGGTGGAATTGGGGAGGTACAGCGAGAAGTTTCTCGAGTCGCTCAGGTCCATGGGTTCACTGTTGTCCAACGAGATCTGGTCGAGTACAAGATTATTTCCCATGCCCAATACGGATTGCAGGTCTTGCTGGAATGATCCATCTTCGTTCGCCGCAACCAGTGCCAAGCGTGCATAGGCACCTGAACGATCGGTGAACGACTCCTCGGCGGTTTGTGCGGGGTCGCTCACGCCCAAGGCGCTTTTGATCGCGTTGCCAATCGCTTGATCGCGGTAGAGGCTGAACGCAACCGTCCCCTCTATCACCAACAAAGTGTTGGCAGACAAGGTGAGGTTGCCGTTTGCGACTGCCGTGGTGATGCTTGCGTCCTGATACAAAGCCAAGGTGTTGATGGCCTCGCTGTAGTTGCGCGTGAAGTACCTGTCTATGTCATCACCTCTGGTGTAGTCAACGCCATGGGATTTATAGACATCTTGGTATTTGCGGTGCAAAGTGGCGTCAACGAGTGATGCTTGGTTTGCAGTAGCGCTGGTCGACAGCGTGGAACCCAGGGTGACTTTGGCGCCAGGTTGCGTGCTGAACAGCTCAATGCTTCCTGCGCTGCTGAAGATGGGGCTGCTGAAGTCGTGCCCAAAGTCAGCTGGGTTCAAGTCGATGTGGGTTTCATAAGGGTTGCCGCCGGCATCGAATCCGTCTGGTGTGATCTTGATGTTGGTGATTGCACTGCCCACTAACTTGTCGTTGATGGTCAACGAAGGCGCAATGCCATCGTTCAAGTCCAAGTCCACCAGGCGGTAACGCAAATTGCTCACCGAGGCGCTAGCCGATGCCAGGTCGGCCGCGTGTGCGGCCGTGCCGGCCAATGCCAGGCCCAGCAGGAAGGCTAGGCGGCTCATGGGGTGGCCGGTGGGTTTTGTCATGGCATGTCTCCCATCAATGTTTATATTGAGTTCAGCATGGCCACGCCCGGCAGCGGTGGCAAGCCCGTGCCTGGGGCAGTGCACAGCTGTGCGGGGTCCGATGGCGCACGCTTCCCCCTTCAGGGGGTGGTGGTGCGGCAAGGGTTTCTACCTGGTTTGTGACGACCGCGCCACCTTGCGGCTGGGCCGCTCAAGCGGGCATGTTCAGCCGCTCACACACGCGGGTGGTGGCCAGCTGGAAGGCCTCGAAGTGCAGGCCTACGTCGGTGGCCGTGGTTTGCATCTCGGCCCACACGGCCTGAGGTTGGGCGGCGCGGGTGGGGTCAAGCAGCAGGGCGTCGACCGCCGCGCCAATGGCCAGCAACTTGCGCACCACGGGGCGCTCCAGGCCCCACTGGCCGGGCGAGCTCAGGCGGTTGCGCACGCCATCGGCGATCTCGCGTGACAAGCCCCATGACTGGCACATGGCCGCGCCCAGGGCGGCATGGCTGACGCCAAAGGCCTCGATTTCGGCGGCGCTCAACTTGGCCTCATCGGCCAGGCTGCCGCTGAAGCCCTCGTTGATGCGGGTGTACTGGGTGCGGTCGTAGGCGTAGAGCACAGCGCGCCCCGTCTCGGCAAACAGGCCCATGGTGTGGGCCATCCAGGGGTCGACATCCAGCTGGCGGGCAATGCGGCCCATGGCCATGCCACGGATGCCGGCCCGGTCCCACAAAGATTGCAGCAAAGGCGTGGGCGGGAAGGCGCCGCGCAAGCCCATCTCATAGGTGAGCGAGGCCACCTGCGCCATGCCCAGGTAGCGCACGGCGTCGTGCACCGTCTCCACGCGTTTGAGCAGGCCAAACATGGCCGAGTTGACGGTGCGCACCACGGCCGAGGCCAAGGCCATGTCGGCCTCGATGAGGATGGCCATGTCCGCGATGGACGCGTTCTCATCGGCCATCATCAAAGACAGCTTGACCAGCGTGGCCGGGCAAGCAGGCAGGTCGATGTTGAGTTCCCGAAGCTTGGGATCGATGCTCATGGCAGGCAGCCCGTTCTGAATCTGGACGATGCCTGCAGTCTAGGCCGCAGGGCCTGATTTCAATGCCTGAAAAACGGGCCGAGTGGGGCCTATTCCGCGGTCGAAGCGTTGCCCACGTTCACGCGGGTCTGGCGCGCTGAGGGTGCGCGCACGCCTTGGCGGCGCCGGAACTCGCTGGGCGGCATGCCCTTCCAGCGCCGAAAGGCTTCGATGAAGGTGGTGACGTCGGCATAGCCCAAGCGCTCGGCGATCTCAGCATGGGTCAGGCGCGCTCGCAGCATCAGCTCGACCGCCAAGGTGCTGCGCACCTCTTCCAGCAGCGCGCGGAAGGTGGCGCCTTCGGCCGTGAGGTGGCGGCGCAGGGTGCGCGAGGTCATGTGCATTTCGGCGGCAATGGCCTCCATGTCGGGGATGCGGCCTGGCGTGCGGATCAGCCGGTCGCGCACGGTGGCGGCCACGCCGGTGCGGCTGCTTTTCGCCTCCACCAAGGTGCGGCACAGCGCTTCACACTGCTGAGCGGTGGCAGCCAGCGCGGGGGGCATGGGTTCGGTCATCAGGGCGGCAGGCACCAGGCTGCGGTGCTGGGCAGCGCCAAATTGGGGGCGGATGCCGAAGACTTCGGTGTAGCGCTCTGCCAGGGCCGCATCTGGCTCGGGGTGCTTCATCTCGATGGCCGTGTAGCGCATGGGGCGCCCCAGCACCTCGCGCTGCAGGCTGGCCACGGTGGCGCGGTCACGGTCGACCACGAAGCGGCGGATGTCGGGGGGCAGGTGCTCGTCGTGGTAGGTCACGCAGACCTGGTCGCCCTCCTGGTGCACCACATTGCGCGTGAGGGCGTAGGTCTGGTTGATCATGCGGGCGGCCATCACCAGGCCATCGCCCAAGGTGGGGCTGCTGAGCAAGGCGTAGCTCCACATGCCATAGGCCTTGAGGCTGAAGCGGCGGCCCACGTCCAGGCCCAGGTCCGCCGGGTTGCCCAGGGCGCGCAACACATTGCGGATCAGCTGCAGCTCTTGGTGGGCTTCAATTTCGCCGTTGGGGTCGTCCAGCAGGGCGCGGCTGATGCCGGTGTCTTGCAGCAACAAGTCCAGGTCTGCGCCACGCTCACCAGCGATCTGGGTCAGCACGCGGGCGGTGGCCAGGCCGCGTCGGAAATCCCATGGGGGCAATTTCAATGAATGGGGCATAAGTCCTCGCTCTTGTCGCAAACCCGAAACCTCAGGGTCTGCCCAAGTGCAAATGATTATGGGTGTGCAGGCTTGGCGGCTTGTCCTCTAATGCCTTGCAACCTGAGCCATCTCAGGGTTTTTGCACTCATTTGGCGCATGTTTTCGGACGCGCTCCCTCTTAAGGGGGTGGCTGTGCCTTTCAGGTTTCGCTGTCGCTGCCACTCTCACTGTGTGGCTTGGCCTTGCGCTTGGCCCGGGGGTGGGCCGCGTCATAGGCCTTGGCCAGGTGCTGGAAATCCAGCCGCGTGTAGACCTGCGTGGTGGTGATGTGGGCATGGCCCAGCAGCTCTTGCACGCCACGCAAATCGCCGCTGGATTGCAGCAAGTGGCTGGCAAAGCTGTGGCGCAGCATGTGGGGGTGCACCTGGGTGGGCAGGCCTGCGCGTTGAGCGATTTGCTGCAGGCGCTGGCGCAGTTGCACGGCCGTCAAGCGTCGGCCCAGGCGGCTCAGGAACAGTGCTGGGCAGCTGGCGCCGCGGGGCACCGCTTCGCGCACGGCCAGCCAGGCCTTCAAGGCGCTCAGGGCCTGGCCACCCACGGGCACGGTGCGCCGCTTTTGGCCTTTGCCCAGCACGTGCACTTCGCCGCCTGCGATGTCGACCCAGCCCGCCGAGGTGGGCGTGGCCACCGCGTCGAGCGTGAGCAGCTCGGCATTGCGCAGGCCGCAGCCGTAGAGCATCTCGACCATGGCTTGGTCACGCGCGGCCAGCCAGGGTGCTTCGCGTTCGCCGCGTTTGTCGTCAAGCCGGGTGGGCGCTGGCCGCGCTGAGGCATCGGCCAGCGCCATGGCCTGATCCACCGCCAAGGCCTTGGGCAAGGGCTTGGGGGCTTTGGGTGCTTTGATGCCTTCCACCGGGTTGAAGGCCATCAGGCCTTCGCGGCCCAGCCATTGGTACAGGCCGCGCCAGGCCGCCAGGTGGATGGCGATGCTGCGCGGGCCCAGGCCTTGGCCATGCAGGCGGGCCACCCAGCCGCGCACGTGGTGGGGCAGCACCGCCAGAAGGGCGGGGTCGAGGGTGGCATCGATCTGGGGCTGGCCCAGCAAGGTGGCCAGGCGTTCGAACGCCGCTTCGTACATGGCCAAGGTGCGCTCGGCCAAGCGGCGCTGCACGCGCAGGTGTTCGAGGTGGCGCAGGACCAGGCCAGGTGCAGCAAGGGCAGGCGCCGTGGGCATGGGTGGCTTCAGTCAGCGGTGCAGGCCAGGCCCTGCCGCCTCAATCCAGCAGGCGCGCCAGCGCGGCGCTGGCCACCTCGGCCAGCTGGGTCAGGAACTCCACGCCCATGTCGGCCGTGTAGCGGATGGCATCGGGTGAGGCCAGCACCAAAAGGCCATACACATCGCCATCGTGGTGCAGGGGCAGCAGGGCCAGTGAGGCCAC
>JBEANX010000550.1:0-6149 GCA_041165245.1 Pseudomonadota bacterium | reverse complement strand
CAGGATGTCGAAGCAGCCGTTGGTGAAGCCCACCTTGTAGCCATCGCGGCGCCAGCCTTCGACCAGCTTCTGAGCATCCTCCAGCGAGACCACCTTGTCTTCCAGCAGCTTCATGCCGCCTTGGCCCTCCTGGTGCACAGCGTCACTCAGTTCGGTTTGCGAGACGGTGGCCGTGCCACGCTTGCCCACCACGATGCCGGCGGCCGTGTTGGCCAGGCGGGCTGCATCGGCCATGCCTTGGCCGGCGCCCAGCGAGAGCGCCAAGGTGGCCACGACTGTGTCGCCCGCGCCGACCACGTCAAACACCTCTTTCGCGCTGGCAGGGATGTGCACAGGTGCGCCTTGGGCAGAGACCAATGTCATGCCACGGTGCGCGCGGGTCACGAGCACGTGCGCCAGTTGCGCGCGCTCGATCAGCAGTTGGCCGGCGGCGATGGCCTGGGCATCGTCATCGGTGGGGTCGATGCCCGTGGCTTCTTGCACCTCTTTGCCGTTGGGTGTGATGACGGTGGCGCCCGCATAGCGCTCGATCACGGCAGATTTCGGATCGACGATGCACGGGATGCCTGCTTGCTTGGCCAGCGCAATCGCACCTGCGATCACGGCATCGGTCAACACGCCCTTGGCGTAGTCAGACAGCACCAGCACCTGGTGGCCGGGCAGCAGTTGTGCAATGCGGGCCAGCAGGGCTTGTTCGGCGGCAGCATCTATGGGGCGGGTGGTTTCCACGTCGGTGCGCAGCATGTGCTGGCCCTGTGCCACGAAGCGAACCTTTTCGGTGGTGGGGCGCGAGGCCACTTCCACCAGCTCGGCCTTCACGTGGGCGACCGTCTCGATGGCGAACTTGAGCTCACGGGCCACGGCGTCCTGCCCGACCACGCTCACCAAGGTGCACTGGCCGCCCAGCGCAGCGATGTTGCGCGCCACGTTGGCCGCGCCACCGGGCACGGCCTCGCTTTTGCCGATGGACAGCACAGGCACCGGGCTTTCAGGCGAGATGCGTTTGACAGCGCCGGTGATGAAGCGGTCAAGCATGACGTCGCCCACACAGAGGGCTTTGACGTGGCCGAGTTGTTCGATCAGGGTCATACAGAGGTTTGGTGCAGGGTCTCGATGGCGCAGACGATGTGATAGAGGCTGCTGGCGCGGCAAGGTTCAACGGTGAACTCGCCGCTGGGCAGCATCACCTCTTGCCAAAGGCCGGGGTGTGGGTGGTTCAGGTAGGGCATGAGGCCTTGCATGGCGCGGTTGGCGCTTTGCAAAGCTTGCGCGCGCTCTGTGTCTGAGTGCGCATGTTGGGCCAGTGCGCACCATGCTTTGATGCGCTCGGTCTGGGGCCAAAGCTTGGCGCCCGCATCCACCACTTGCATGGCGTGGTTGATCTGGTTGAGGGCCACGCCGCGTTGGGTACACGTGCCATGGTTCTCGCCGATGCTGATGAGCCTGCGTGCGGCCTCGATGGCATCTGGACGTTGGCGTGCATGGCCCCAGCGCATGAGCAGCCAGCCCCACTCGAATTGGTGGCCTGGCTCGACCACATCACCCGCTGCGCCGGGCAGACGTTGCCAGTGGGCGTCGAAGCATTCGGACAAGGCGCCGGTGGCAGGGTCGATCAAGCGTTGCAGGGCCAACTCGGCGATCTCGTCGCTGAGGGCCCGCCATGTGGCTGCATCGCTCACGGCTTGTGCCTCCCACGCCAGCGTGGCCTCCAGCATGTGCATGTGGGGGTTGGATTTGAGCGGCCCGCTGGGTGGAGCGCTTTCTTCAAACCCGAATGCGGGGTGCTTGTAGCGTGAGAGGAGTGCATCGCGCGTCAAGCGGGCGGCATCAAGCCCTCGCGCTTGGTCGACGCTCTCAGTCTGGGCTTGGTGGGCTCGAGCCAAAGCGAACAAGGCAAAGGCTTGCTCGTACAAGTCAAAGGTGGCGTTGACCACGGCACCGCCCACGGTGACCGACGATGCAAAGGTGTGATCGCTTTGCCGCAGCTTGCCCAGCAGAAAGCTCAGGCCATGGGCCAGCAGCGCATCACATGGCCCCTTCCAGCCCAGCGCCTTGGCCTGTGTGAACACATAGACCTGGCGTGCCACCACACGGGTGCGGCGAGGCTCGTCCAGGGGCTGGCCCTCCAGGCTGAAGCGCTCAAAAAAGCCACCATGGGCCCAGTCAGTGCCATGGGTGCCCCAAAAAGGCATGGCCTGCTCGATGAACCAGTCTGTCAGGTGTTGACGGCAGGTGTCGAAGTCAAGGGGTAAGCGGTGGGCGTCCATCGGGCTCAAACAATCAGTGCAATGCGCAAGCCCGCCACCTTACACCGCCTGGGTGACTCCCTCGCGAATCGAGGCGGTGTGCCTGGCAACGATCAGAAGGTGTCGGCTTCCTTCAGACGTGGGGCTTGTGCGTCTTTGGGCGCCAGGTTGGGCTCGCCCTGCAGGGGCCATTGGATGCCGATGTCCGGGTCGCTCCAGACGATGCTGCGTTCGCAGTCCTTGGCGTAGGTGTCGGTGGTCTTGTACAAAAAGTGGGTGTTGTCTTGCAGGGCCACAAAGCCGTGTGCAAAGCCTTCAGGGATCCACAACTGGCGGTTGTTCTCTGCCGTGAGTTCCACCCCCACCCATTGGCCAAAGGTGGGCGAACCCCTGCGGATGTCGACGGCCACGTCAAACGCTGCGCCTTGGGTGACGCGTACCAGCTTGCCTTGGGCATGCGGATTGAGCTGGTAGTGCAGGCCACGCAGCACGCCAGCCTGGCTGCAGGAGTGGTTGTCCTGCACGAAGGCTCGGGGCGTCGGCAAGCCCAGTGCGGTCAAGGCACCATGGAACTTGGCCTCGTTGAAGCTTTCCATGAACCAGCCACGGTCGTCCTTGAAGACGGCGGTCTCGATGATGACCACATCAGGGATGGCGGTTTGAAGCAGCTCCATGGTCAGAAGATCTTTTCGTTGATGACCTTGAGCAGGTACTGGCC
This sequence comes from Pseudomonadota bacterium, assembly GCA_041165245.1. Taxonomy (GTDB): domain Bacteria; phylum Pseudomonadota; class Gammaproteobacteria; order Burkholderiales; family Burkholderiaceae_C; genus Aquabacterium. Next base: position 3,185 of record JBEANX010000550.1, on the reverse strand, counting down.
GTAGCCGTTCTTGAGCATGGGCTGGGCCAGCTTTTGCACTTGCTCGGCCGTGATCCAGCCGCTGCGATATGCAATTTCTTCCAAGCACGCGACCTTCAGGCCTTGGCGCTTTTCCAGCGTGGCAATGAACTGGCCGGCTTCTAACAGGCTGTCGTGTGTGCCGGTGTCCAGCCAGGCGTAACCACGGCCCATGATCTCGACGCTGAGCTGGCCTTGGGCCAGGTATTGCGCATTGACATCCGTGATCTCCAGCTCGCCACGTGGGCTGGGCTTGGTGTTGGCAGCGATGTCGCAGACCTGCTTGTCGTAAAAGTACAGGCCCGTGACGGCGTAGTTGCTTTTAGGGGCCTTGGGCTTTTCTTCAATGCTCAGGGCGCGTTGATCGGCGTCGAAATCGACCACGCCATAGCGCTCAGGGTCGGTCACGTGGTAGGCGAACACACTGGCGCCGCTGGTGCGCGCATCGGCATTGGCCAGCAGTTGCGCCAGGTCGTGGCCGTGGTAGATGTTGTCACCCAACACCAGGGCCGAGGGGTTGTTGCCCACGTGGTCCTTGCCCAGGATGAAGGCTTGCGCGAGGCCATCGGGGCTGGGTTGCACGCAGTAGCTCAGGTTCAGGCCCCACTGGCTGCCATCACCCAGCAGGCTTTGAAAGCGAGGGGTGTCTTGCGGCGTGCTGATGATCAGGATGTCGCGGATGCCAGCCAGCATCAGGGTGCTGAGCGGGTAGTACACCATGGGCTTGTCGTACACCGGCAGCAACTGCTTGCTGATGGCCAGGGTGGCCGGGTGCAGCCGAGTGCCGGAGCCCCCAGCCAGGATGATGCCTTTGCGTGCGCTTTGCGTGGTCATGAGCTGTTACTTCCCCAAGTGTTCAGTGAGCATGCGTTCAACCCCGGCTTGCCAGTGAGGCAGGCTCAAGCCAAATGCATGTTGCAGTTTGCGGGTGTCCAAGCGCGAGTTGAGCGGGCGCTTGGCAGGCGTTGGATATTCGGTGGTGGGCACGGCCGAGAGGGCCTCAGGCGCCACCTTGATGGCCACGCCTTGCGCGCGGGCCCATTCGATGACATACCTTGCGTAATCAAACCAAGTGGTCTGGCCAGCTGCGACGAAGTGGTACAGGCCGCTCAGCTCGGGCTTGGCCCGGGTGGCGCGAATGGCATGGGCTGTCACATCGGCCAGCAGGTCAGCGCCCGTGGGTGCGCCCACCTGATCGTTGATCACTTTCAGCGCATCTCGCTCTGAGGCCAGCTTGAGCATGGTCTTGGCGAAGTTGCCGCCGCGTGCGCCATAGACCCAGCTGGTGCGAAAGATCAAATGCTTGCAGCCGCTGGCCGCTATGGCCTGCTCGGCCTCGAGCTTGGTCACGCCATACACGCTCAAGGGGGCGGTGGCGGCCAGTTCGCAACGCGGCTCGGTGCCGCTGCCATCGAACACGTAGTCGGTGCTGTAGTGCACCAGCAGGGCACCCAACTTGGCGGCTTCCTGGGCCACCAGGGCGGGCGTGGTGGCGTTGATGAGCCGTGCCACCTCGGGCTCGCTCTCGGCCTTGTCGACGGCCGTGTGCGCCGCGGCATTGACGATCACATCTGGCGCGACGCTGGCCACCAGGGCCGCCACTTGCTCAGGTTTGGTGAAATCGGCCGTGTCGAAATCGTGGGCGATCAAGGTGCCCAGGGGGGCCAGCGAGCGCTGTAGCTCCCAACCCACCTGGCCGCCCTTGCCCAAAAGCAGGATTTTCATGGGGTGTTCCTGCGTCAAGCCGCGCGGCCGCTGTAATTGGTGCTGATCCAGTCGCGGTAGGCGCCCGAACGCACGGTGCTGATCCACTCGGTGTTTTCGAGGTACCAGCTCACCGTCTTGTTGATGCCTGACTCAAACGTTTCGGCTGGCGACCATCCAATGTGGGCCTGGATCTTGGTGGGGTCGATCGCGTAGCGGCGGTCGTGGCCGGGTCGGTCAGTCACGTAGGTGATCTGTGATTCGTAGGGCTTGCCGTCGGCGCGGGGGCGCAGCTCGTCCAGCTTGCGGCAGATGGTGGTCACCACATCGATGTTCTTGATCTCGTTGATGCCGCCCACGTTGTAGACCTCGCCCAGCCGGCCTTTTTCCAGCACCTGGCAGATGGCTTCGCAGTGGTCTCGCACATACAGCCAGTCTCGGATGTTCAGGCCGTCGCCGTACACCGGCAGTGGCTTGCCGTCGAGTGCGTTCAAGATCATCAGCGGGATGAGCTTTTCGGGGAAATGGTAGGGCCCGTAGTTGTTGCTGCAGTTGGTGGTCAGCGTGGGAAAGCCATAGGTGTGGTGGTAGGCGCGCACCAAGTGGTCACTGCCCGCCTTGCTGGCCGAATACGGGCTGTTGGGCTGGTAGGCGGTGGTCTCAGAAAACGCCGGGTCAGTGTCTTCCAGGGAGCCATAGACCTCGTCAGTCGAGACGTGGTGGAAGCGAAAGGCTGTTTTGTCAGCTTCGTTCAACGCATTCCAGTAAGCGCGGGTTTCTTCCAGCAGGCTGAAGGTGCCGACCATGTTGGTCTGGATGAACTCGCCAGGGCCATGGATCGAGCGGTCGACGTGGCTTTCAGCCGCGAAGTGCAGGATGGCACGGGGCTTGAAAGAGGCCAGGGCCTCGCGCACCGCATCGCGGTCACAGATGTCGGCCTGAACCAAGGTGGCCTTGCCTGAGTCAAGCAGGGGCTTGATGGTCAGGGGGTTGCCGGCGTAGGTCAGCTTGTCGAACACGACGACCGGCTCCTCGGGCAAGGCCAGGGCTGCTCGGCGCTCGAACCAATGATGGACGAAATTGCCGCCGATGAAGCCGGCGCCTCCAGTGATCAGGATCATGATCTTTGGCTTTTGATGTGAACGTAGGTGCGGAGATTATCGGCAGTCCAAGTGACTAATCGTCGCTTTTATCCCAGTGTGTTGTCATGATCCCGCCAAACAGGGGGGCGTCCCCGCGTTCAGGGGCACTTTGCTCCCGCAGTTGGTGATGTGTGGACACATAATCTGCGGCAAACAGCCCTTGTGTGGGTGCTCATTTAAACAAGCAGCGATCGAACCATGGCAAAAGCAATGATCTTGGCGGCGGGGCAAGGCACCCGAGTGAGGCCTCTGACCAAGAACCTTCCAAAACCGATGGTGCCCATCCTGGGCAAGCCTGTGATGGAATACCTGATCGAGCAC
>JBEANX010000549.1:0-3968 GCA_041165245.1 Pseudomonadota bacterium | reverse complement strand
AGCCCCCACCCGCGCGCTCCCCCCGGAGCACCGCACCCGCATCAAGATCTGCGGCCTCACCCGTGAAGCCGACGTCGAAGCCGCCGTGAACGCCGGCGCCGACGCCATCGGATTCGTGCTCTACGCCAGGAGTCCTCGTGCCGTCAGCCCCGAGCGGGCTGGTGAACTGGCGCGCCTGCTGCCCCCGTTCGTGACGCCCGTGCTGCTCACGGTCAATGCCGACGAGGCCCTGGTGCGCAGTGCGCTTGACCACGTGCCGGGTGGCCTGATGCAGTTCCATGGCGATGAAGCCCTTGCAGATTGCGAAAAGCTCGCAAGACCCTACCTTCGAGCCGCCCGGATGGGCCCCGGTTTCGATTTGTTAGACTTCGTCCTGAAGTTCCCCTCGGCCCAGGCCATGCTGGTTGACGCGCACGTCGACGGCTATGGCGGCGGGGGGCAGGTGTTCGACTGGTCTTTGCTGCCGCGACAACTCCCATGCCCGATGATCCTGTCGGGCGGCCTGCACCCTGGCAATGTGGGGCAGGGCGTGGTTCAGGTTCGCCCCTGGGGGGTGGATGTGAGCTCGGGTGTCGAGGTAGGCAAGGGCCTCAAAGATTCAGCGCTGATGCGCCAGTTCTGTCAGGCCGTGCGGGCGGCCGATCGGCAATGTGCCGAGATGAATGACGCCCCGCGTGCATGAAACAAAGACCCAAGCGATGTTGAAATACGACCAGCCCGACGCCCGAGGCCACTTCGGCCCTTATGGCGGCACCTTTGTCTCCGAGACCCTGATCCACGCGCTCGACGAACTCAAGGCTGCCTATGAGCACTACCGGTACGACCCCGAGTTCATCGCCGAGTTCAAGCGTGAACTGACCGACTTCGTGGGGCGCCCCAGCCCGATCTATCACGCCGACCGCATGAGCCGCGAGATCGGTGGCGCGCAGATTTACTTCAAGCGCGAAGACCTCAACCACACCGGCGCGCACAAGGTCAACAACACCATTGGCCAGGCTCTGCTGGCCAAGCGCATGGGCAAGCCCCGCGTGATCGCTGAAACCGGCGCGGGCCAGCACGGCGTGGCCACGGCCACCATCTGTGCCCGCTATGGCATGGAATGCGTGGTCTACATGGGCAGTGAAGACGTCAAGCGCCAGTCGCCCAATGTCTACCGCATGCACCTGCTGGGCGCCAAGGTGGTGCCGGTCGAGTCCGGCAGCAAGACCCTGAAAGACGCGCTCAACGAAGCCATGCGCGACTGGGTCACCAACGTTGAGAATACCTTCTACATCATCGGCACGGTGGCGGGCCCTTCGCCTTATCCCGCCATGGTGCGCGATTTCCAAAGCGTGATCGGCGAGGAGTGCATCCAGCAGATGCCTCTGAAGATCGGCCGCCAGCCCGACGCTGTGATCGCCTGCGTGGGCGGTGGCAGCAATGCCATGGGTATCTTCTACCCCTACATCCCCTATGAAGGCACGCGCCTGATCGGCGTGGAGGCTGCCGGTGAGGGCGCTGCCAGTGGCAAGCACTCCATGTCGCTGCAATTGGGTTCGCCCGGCGTGCTGCACGGCAACCGCACCTACTTGCTGCAGGACGACAACGGCCAGATCACCGAGACGCACTCCATCTCGGCCGGCCTGGACTACCCCGGCGTGGGCCCCGAGCACGCGTACCTGAAAGACATCGGCCGCGCCGAATACGTGGGTGCCACCGACAAGGAGGCCCTGGAGGCCTTCCACCGCATGTGCCGCACCGAAGGCATCATCCCCGCGCTGGAATCGAGCCATGCCGTGGCCTATGCCATGAAGCTGGCCGCCACCATGCGCCCTGACCAGCACATCCTGGTCAACCTGTCGGGCCGTGGCGACAAGGACATCGGCACCGTGGCCGACCTGACCGGCGCCGAGTTCTACTGCCGCCCCTCGTGCCGCGGCCTGGGCGTGAAGGGAGGCCTGTGATGAGCCAGCCTTCCACCAACCGCATCGATGTCGCTTTTGCCAAGCTGCAAGCTGAGGGCCGCAAGGCCTTGATTCCGTTCATCCATTGCGGCGATCCCTTCAAGGATCTGACGCCCGAGTTGATGTGGGGCATGGCCGATGCCGGCGCCGACGTGATCGAGCTGGGCGTGCCTTTTTCTGACCCCATGGCCGATGGCCCCGTCATCCAGCGCGCGGCAGAGCGTGCCTTGGCCTTGGGCGTGACCCTGAACCAGGTGCTGGCCGATGTCGCTCGTTTTCGCACCCGCAATGCCACCACGCCGGTGGTACTGATGGGCTATGCCAACCCCATCGAACGCTATGACCTCAAGCATGGCGTGGGTGGGTTTGTGCGTGATGCCAAGGCCGCAGGTGTCGATGGTGTTCTGGTGGTGGACTACCCACCCGAAGAGTCCGAAACCTTTGCCGCCCAGATGAAGTCGGCCGACCTGGCCCCCATCTTCCTGCTGGCACCCACCTCCACCGAAGACCGCATGGCGGCCGTGGGTCGTGTGGCCAGTGGTTATGTTTATTACGTCTCGCTCAAGGGCGTGACGGGTGCGGGCCACCTGGACACCGATGCGGTGGCCGCCATGGTGCCGCGCATCAAACAACATGTGAAGATTCCCGTGGGCGTGGGCTTTGGCATTCGCGATGCCGAGACCGCCAAGGCCGTCGCTGCTGTGTCTGACGCAGTGGTGATCGGTTCACGGATCGTGCAACTGCTGGAGATGCAATCGCGCGACACTGTGGTGTCGGCGGCCAGCACGTTCATTGCCGAGATCCGCTCGGCCCTGGATTCTCTGAAAGGGGTCTGACCATGAGTTGGCTCGAAAAACTGCTTCCGCCCAAGATTCAACCCACCGATCCGGCCGAGCGCCGCACGGTGCCTGAAGGCTTGTGGACCAAGTGCCCCTCTTGTGAGACGGTGCTCTACAAGAACGACCTGCAAGCCAATGTGAACGTGTGCCCCAAGTGCGGCCATCACCACCGCATTGGTGCCCGTGCTCGCTTGGATGCCTTCCTGGACGCTGAAGGCCGCTTCGAGATCGGCCAGGAAGTGCTGCCGGTTGACGCCCTGAAGTTCAAGGACAGCAAGAAGTACCCAGACCGCATCAAGGCGGCCATGGAAGCCACTGGCGAGACCGATGCCCTGGTGGTGATGGGCGGCTCGGTGCACGGTGTGGCCCTGATCACAGCTTGCTTCGAGTTCGACTTCATGGGCGGCTCCATGGGCTCGGTGGTGGGCGAGCGCTTTGTGCGCGGCGTCGAAGCCGCTGTGGCCCAGAAGACGCCTTTTGTGTCCTTCACGGCCACGGGTGGTGCCCGCATGCAAGAGGGCTTGCTCAGCCTGATGCAGATGGCCAAGACCAACGCGGCCCTCACGCGCCTGGCCAAGGCCAAACTGCCCTACATCAGCGTGCTGACCGACCCGACCATGGGCGGCGTGTCGGCCTCGTTTGCCTTCATGGGCGACGTGGTCATCGCCGAACCCAAGGCCTTGGTGGGCTTTGCTGGCCCCCGTGTGATCGAGAACACCGTTCGCGAAAAGCTGCCCGAAGGCTTCCAGCGCGCCGAGTTCCTGTTGCAGCAAGGTGCCATCGACATGATCATCGACCGCCGCGAGCTGCGAAACAGCATCGCTCGCCAATTGGCCATGCTGCAACGTCTGCCGGCCGACTCCCTGGTCTGACCAACCCTTCACGGCAGGCCTGCAAAGGCTTGCCCACCTCAACGGGCTGCTTGCGAGCAGCCCGTGATCTTTGGGCCCGGCCCTTTCGATCCTCGCTTTCATCCCCACTTGTGCACCATGAGCGAACGCCTGAACTCCTTGAACGACTGGCTGGCCCACTGCGAGCGCCTGCACACCGCCGAGATCGAGCTGGGCCTGGGCCGCGTGGCCGAGGTCTGGCAGCGCATGGGCGTGACCCTGGGCACGCCCTTGGGCCAGGAAGACGCTGGCTTGACGGCACCCGTGGTGTTCACCGTGGCCGGCACGAACGGCAA
>JBEANX010000548.1:0-3631 GCA_041165245.1 Pseudomonadota bacterium | reverse complement strand
CCACATGGCGGGTGACTTGCCCGGTGGCCGGGTTGGTGATGGGCGCCATGCGGCTGCCACTCGGGGTGATCACCTCACCATGGATGTGGTGGCCGACGTCTTGGGGGGCAGTGAAGTAGGTGGGCATGGCAAAGCTCGGCAGTTCTGTCTTGCTGCCAGTTTGCCTCAGCCCAAGGCGCTTGGTGCGTTGCAGGGCGCGGGAGCCTCAAGGCGCCACAGCGTAGCCTTCATCGAGGATGGCGGCTTTGACTTGCTCTGGGCTTGCGGTGCTGCTCACCGACACCTGGCCTGTGGGCAGGTCAACCACCACGCTGGCATGGGGGTCCAGGGCCTGCACGGCCTGGGTGACGGCTTTGACGCAGTGCTGGCAGCTCATGCCGCTGACATGCAATTGAACGTTCTGGGTGCTGCTCATGCGTGCTCCTTGGTGTGGTCATTGTTCTGTGTCACGCCTTGATGATGGCAGAGATCAATAATCAAAGCATGAGCCAACACATTTCCCTGTCGATCAGAGGCATGACCTGCGCCGCATGCGTGGGCCGCGTGGAGCGGGCTTTGGGCAAGGTGCAGGGTGTGGCGAAGGCCAGTGTCAATTTTGCGACGGAGACCGCCTCGGTTGAATCAGCAGCCGATAGCAGCCTCAATGCCGAGCAACTGGTCGCCTCGGTGCACAAAGCAGGCTATGAGGCCCATGTGATGTCGCCAGAGGGGCAGCCCAGTGACGAGGCTCCTGCCTCCTGGTGGTCGGTCTGGGGTGCGGCCTCGGTGGCCTTGGCCTTGAGCCTGCCCTTGATGCTGCCCATGCTTTGGGGTCAACACGATTTTTGGCCAGCGTGGTGGCAATTGGCCGTGGCCACGGTGGTTCAGTTTGCATTGGGTGCTCGCTTTTACCGTGGGGCCTGGGCAGCCCTGAAAGATGGCGCCGGCCACATGGACCAGCTCGTGGTGGTGGGCACCACGGCGGCCTGGGGGCTGTCCATCTGGCTGTGGTGGCAAAGCGCTATGGGGCAGGGCGGCCACGAGGGCATGTCGATGCCTGATGCGCCAGCGCACGCCCCCATGCTGTATTTCGAATCCTCAGCCATGGTCATTGCCCTGGTGCTGCTGGGCAAGGCCTTGGAGGCCAGGGCCAAGCGCCAAACCACGCAGGCCATTCGCGCCTTGCAAGCCCTGCGGCCTGATGTGGTGCATCGCCTGGGCCCGCAGGGCGAGGTGGACGTGCCTCTGGCGCAATTGCTGGTGGGCGACGTGCTGCGCATTCGACCAGGCGAGCGCATCGCGGCCGATGGCCTGATCACCGAGGGCGCCAGCCACGTGGACGAGGCCTTGCTCACGGGCGAGCCCCTGCCTGTGGCCAAGGCCATGGGCCAGCGAGTGACGGGGGGCAGCATCAATGGCGAAGGTGCGCTCACGGTGAAGGTCACGGCGGTGGGGGCGCAGACCATGCTGGCCCACATCATCCAAAGCGTGGTCGAGGCGCAGGCGGGTAAGGCGCCCATTCAGCGCTTGGTGGATCGGGTGTCCGCCGTGTTTGTGCCTGCGGTGTTGGTCATTGCACTGCTCACAGGCCTGGCCTGGTGGTGGCATGGCCTGCCAGTGGACGTGGCCTTGATGCGCGCCGTGGCCGTGTTGGTCATCGCCTGCCCGTGTGCGCTGGGTCTGGCCACGCCAGCGGCCATCATGGCGGGCACGGGTGCTGCTGCTCGGCAGGGCATTTTGATCAAAGACCCTCAGGCGCTGGAAAGTGCTCAGGCCGTGCGCATCGTCGCGTTCGACAAAACTGGCACGCTCACCCAAGGGCAGCCCACCTTGCTGGCGCTCGAAGTGTTCGGCGAGCCAGAAGCCCCAAGCGATGCTGCACGCAAGCATGCCTTGGCGGTGGCTGCAGGCCTGCAGGCGGGCAGCGAACACCCGCTGGCTCGGGCTGTGGGGCGCGCGGCAGCCTCTGAGGGCGTGCAAGGGGCACCAGCCCGCTTGGTGCAGGCAGTGGCAGGGCGGGGTGTCAGTGCCGACATCGAACAGGGTGACGAGGGGTGGTCCGCCTGGCGTTTGGGCAGCACGGCCTGGGCACGTGAGGCCTTGGCGCCCATGGTTCTCTCGCAGGCGCTCGAAGCTCGCTTGGCGCATTGGTCCACACAAGGCGCTTCGGTGTCGTGGCTCATGCAACAAGCGGGTGGGCAAGGTGAGGGGGCATGGCACCTCGTGGCCTTGCTGGCCTTTGGGGATCAGGTCAAGCCAGGTGCGGCACAGGCCGTGGCCAGCTTGCGTGCTCAGGGCATTCGCACGGTGTTGATCTCGGGTGACAACCAGGGCGCGGCACAAGCCATTGGCCAAGCCTTGGGGCTCGACGAGGTCGTGGCCGAAGTGCTGCCAGCCGACAAGGCGCAGCATATCCGCCGCTTGCAAGCCAGCTTGAAAGGGCCTGATGGCCGCAGCAAAGGGCAGGTGGCCATGGTGGGCGATGGCCTGAACGACGCGCCCGCATTGGCCGCGGCTGATGTCGCCATGGCCATGGCCAACCCGCAAGGCGGCACCGATGTGGCCATGCACACCGCAGGCATCACCCTGATGCGGGGCGACCCGATGCTGGTGCCCGCTGCCTTGGACATCGCCCGCCAGACGGCGGCACGCATTCGCCAAAACCTGTTCTGGGCCTTTGCCTACAACGTGGTGGGCATCCCATTGGCCGCCATGGGCGGGCTCAACCCCATGCTCGCAGGTGCGGCCATGGCCATGAGTTCGGTCAGCGTGCTGCTCAATGCCTTGAGGTTGACACGATGGAAGCCCGACTTGGCGGCCAAGGCGCGATAAACTGCGCGCTTGGCTGTCCGTAGCTCAACTGGATAGAGCAGCTGCCTTCTAAGCAGCAGGTCGGGGGTTCGAGTCCCTCCGGACAGGCCATCAGATTCGGCTTGAGGTTCATCGCGCCGTGACGGGCCTCCTGGCTCTCACGCATCGCAGCCCATGAACCAACAAACCCTCTCCGCCTTCTTCTGGTCCGTCGCCGACCTGCTCCGTGGCGACTACAAACAGTCTGATTACGGCAAGGTCATCCTGCACCTTCACGGTGCTGCGCCGCCTCGATTGCGTGCTCGAAGCCACCAAGCCCGCCGTGCTCAAAGAGCTGGAAGCCAAAACCCAGCTGGGCGTGAACCCCGAGCCCTTCCTGCTGCGCAAGTCAGGCCACAAGTTCTACAACCAGTCGCCGCTGGACATGCCCAAGCTGCTGGGCGACCCCGACAACATCGCCCACAACCTGTTCACCTACGTGCAGGGGTTTTCAAGCGATGTGCGCGACATCTTCGACCACTTCGAATTCCAAGCCCAAGTCGACCGCCTGGCCAAGGCTGGCCTGCTTTACCAAGTGGCCGAGAAGTTCGCCCAGATCGATCTGCACCCCGAGGCTGTCAGCAACATGCAGATGGGCCTGGTCTTTGAAGAGCTGATCCGCAAGTTCGCTGAAATCTCGAACGAAACGGCGGGGGAACACTTCACCCCACGCGAAGTGATCCGCCTCATGGTCAACCTCATCTTCGTGGAAGACGACGAGGTGCTGGCCACGCCCGGCGTGGTGCGCACCCTGTACGACCCGACCGCTGGCACGGGCGGCATGCTCAGCGTGGCCGGTGAA
>JBEANX010000547.1:0-4982 GCA_041165245.1 Pseudomonadota bacterium | reverse complement strand
CATGCAATCGTTCTGCCACACGGCCGCTTACCCCAAGCCCGTGGACGTGAAGATGCACCACGAGCTGCCCGAGTTCATCAGCACCCGCGGCGGCGTCTCGCTGCGCCCCGGCGACGGCGTGATCCACAGCTGGCTGAACCGCCTGCTGACGCCCGACACCGTCGGCACCGGCGGCGACTCGCACACCCGCTTCCCGATCGGCATCAGCTACCCCGCTGGCTCCGGCATGGTGGCTTTCGCCGCTGCCACGGGCGTGATGCCCCTGGACATGCCTGAATCCGTGCTGGTGCGCTTCAAGGGCAAGATGCAGCCTGGCATCACCCTGCGTGACCTGGTCAACGCCATCCCCCTGTACGCCATCAAGGCTGGCCTGCTGACGGTCGCCAAGCAAGGCAAGAAGAACATCTTCTCGGGCCGCATCCTGGAAATCGAAGGCCTGCCAGACCTGAAGGTCGAACAAGCGTTCGAGCTGTCTGATGCCTCCGCTGAGCGTTCTGCTGCTGGCTGCACCGTGCACCTGAACAAGGAGCCAATCGCCGAGTACCTCAACAGCAACATCACGCTGATGAAGAACATGATCGCCAACGGCTACTCTGATGCACGCACGCTGCAACGCCGCATCGCCGCTCAAGAAGCCTGGCTGAAAGACCAGCAGCTGATGGCCGGCGATGCCGATGCCGAATACGCTGCCGTGATCGAGATCGACCTGGCCGACATCCACGAACCCATCCTGGCTTGCCCGAACGACCCCGATGACGTGAAGACGCTGTCGGACGTGGCTGGCGCCGTGATCGACGAAGTGTTCATCGGTTCTTGCATGACCAACATCGGTCACTTCCGTGCTGCGTCCAAGCTGCTCGAAGGCAAGCGTGACATCCCCGTCAAGCTGTGGGTCGCACCGCCCACCAAGATGGACGCACAACAACTGACCGAAGAAGGCCACTACGGCGTTCTGGGCACCGCTGGCGCCCGCATGGAAATGCCCGGCTGCTCGCTGTGCATGGGCAACCAGGCTCAAGTGAAGGAAGGCGCCACCGTGTTCTCGACCAGCACGCGCAACTTCCCCAACCGTCTGGGCAAGAACTCGAACGTGTACCTGGGCTCGGCCGAACTGGCCGCCATCTGCTCACGCCTGGGTCGCATCCCGACCAAGGAAGAGTACATGGCCGGTGTGGGCGTGCTGGATGCGTCCAGCGCCCAGATCTACAAGTACCTGAACTTCGACCAGATCACGGAATACGCCGACAAGGCCAAGGGTGTGACGGCAGCCTGAGCCTCACAGGCTCACTGAGGCAGGCCCATCAGCCTGCCATTTGAACAGCCCGCCAGTGCGAACTGGCGGGCTGTTTTGCTTGTGGGGTGCGGGCTAGGAAATACCCACCCCGCGTTTGAAGGCCTCCATTTCCCGCTTCATGGGGTTTGTGCTCAGCATTTCTGCATCTTCGGCATTGCAGAATGATTTCACGGGGCAAGCAATGCACCGAATCAATCACCATTTTGGAGACAAGCATGAGCACTCACTTCCTGAGCCGCGTCGCGGTCAAGCTGCCCCTGGCCGCCATCGCCCTGGCCGTGTCCTCGGCCTACGCCGCCCCTGTGGTTGGCCCGTCTGACGACAGCTTCTACACCCAGCCAGCTCTGGGTGGCGCCAAGGGTGATCTGATCACCTACCGCACCGCCACCGTCAACCTGGGCACCGGCGCACCTGCCGCCAAGGCCTGGAACGTGATCTACCAAACCGTGGATTCGCGTGACCGCGCATCTGCCGTTTCGGGCACTGTGCTCGTCCCCACCGCTGCGTGGTCTGGCTCCGGCGCCCGCCCCATCGTGACCTACGCCGTGGGCACCCACGGCCTGGCTTCGAAGTGCGCACCCTCCAAGCAACTGGCTGCTGGCGCTGACTATGAAACCGCCAACATCAACGCTGCGCTGGCCAAGGGCTACGCTGTGTTGGTGTCTGACTACCGCGGCACCCTGGCAGGCTCCGCTGCAGCGACCTCCTCGACCTACCTGTCGGGCAAGGCCCAAGGCAATGCCATCCTTGACATCGTCAAGGCCGCTGCCTCCATCCCTGGTGCAGGCGTTTCTGCCTCGGCACCTGTGGCCATCTGGGGTTACTCGCAAGGTGGCCAAAGCGCCAGCTGGGCCGCTGAACAGCTGGCCAACGGCTACGCCCCTGAGTTGAAGGTCGTTGGCGTGGCCGCCGGTGGCGTGCCTGGCGACATCCCAACCACCGCCCGTTACCTTGACGGTGCCAATGGTTTCGCCTTCTTCGCCTCGGGCATCAATGGCCTGAACAACCAATACCCCAATCAGCTGCCCATTTCGCTCCTGGCCAACGACGAGGGCAGGGCCGCGCTGGACGACCTGAACAACTTGTGCATTTTCGAAGCCCTGTTCAAATACCAGAACAAGAGCATCGTTCAGTACGTGACACAAGACCCCCCACTGAGCCTGGACGAACTGCTGGCCGTGGATGCGGTCGACACCGTTCTGCGTGCACAGAACCTGGGCAACGTGAAGCTGACCGTGCCTTTCTACCAGTACCACGGCAAGGCTGACGAGTTCATCCCCCTGGGCCAAGCTGTCACTTTGAAGAAGGCCTATTGCGCCAAGGGCAGCAATGTGTCGTTCGACGTGTTCCCCAGCGAACACATCGTGACCCAGTTCCAAGGTGCCAACACTGTGCTGCCTTGGATCGCCGACCGTCTGGCTGGCAAGGCACAAACCAGCTCTTGCTCGGCCACCAACGCCCCCACCTCGACCGCCAACAACAACAAGGGTGACTTCGTCGTCTCCTTGACGGATTGGGACGTCTCCGGCAACGTGAACCTCAAGACCCTGGGTCAAGTCGTGCCGCTGCCTGCTGGCTCGAAGATCAAGGCTGACGCCAACGTCACCAAGCAGACGCTGACCGGCGCCCTGACCTTCCCCGCCTACAAGACCCCCATCAAGATCATCGGCCTGAACCTGAGCGTTGGTCTGCTGATTGAATCGGCTGGTCCTCTGTCTGGCTCCAACACGGTTGACAACTCAGGCATCCTGCGCATCAAGGGCAACGCTCCGATCAACATCACGGTCACCAACGTGTTGGGCCTGAGCTGGGGCACTTGCAAGACCGTCACGCCTGCTGACTTCCCTGTGAACTTCGAAGGTCCTGTGTCTGCGCTGGGCAGCGGCAAGCTGTCCTTCGCTGGCACCACGACCTTCCCCCAGATCAAGGGCTGCTTCATCTCGGGCATCCTGACGGGTCTGATGTCGGGCAGCGGCCAAGGCTTCAGCCTGACGGTCACGCCTCCCGCCCCCGTCAAGTTCTGATCGGTCCTTGGGGCACTGGTGCCCCAAGGATGACCCTTGTTCTAGCAACCGACATTGACAGACCAGGGTCATCTATCGATCTTTCGAACTCACAACTGTGTACTCTTTGAGGGTCCGGGCGTGCTCATGGCACCCCGGACCTTTTTCATGGTGCGAGCGGGCATGCGATCGCACCGTGTGCTGCCACGAACATGCCATTGCCACGCGGAGTTCCTGATGGCCCAGATCCACATTCAATCAAGCAAAGCGCCCATCTGGCTCGCCCTGCTGGCCGCAGCCCTCTGTCTGGGTGCCGCCGCCTACTGGCAAATGAACACGACCAGCGCCCCTGTTGCGCCTGCGCCTGCCGCAAGCGCCACCAGCACCGCTGCGTCAGAGGCAAGCGCAGTGACGCCTCCGGCAGAACCCAGCAAGGACGTCGGCGTCCTGTTGGCTCAACAAGCTGAAGCCACCCGACAGATCGAAAAGGAACCCGTGATCAAACCCGCCGAGGGTTCGGTCAGCGAACGTCCGTCTTACTTGTCCGTGATCGAATGGGAAATGCTCAAAGGTGTGGCACAGCAAAGCGACAACCCGACTCAGTCCTTGACCCGACTGGTCAACTCTGTGCGATACACCAAACAACTCGAACTTTGGCAAGACATGCCCAAGGACGCACCCTTTGAAAAGCGCCACGCACTCGCCAAACAATTGCTGGCAGAACTGCCCGAACGATTGAACCAAGGCGACTATGACTTCACAGGCGCCAAGCGTCTCCACGACCAATTGCTGCCCGATGCAGAACCAGATGCTGCGCGACGCAAAGCCTTGAGCGGCAAGGTGCTGCAGCGTCTGCAGGTCATCAACGATGATCAGGTCGCCAAAGCCGCCGCCGCAGCTCCTCCAAAGGCATCAGGCATCGCTTATTGACGCGTTGATCGCCTCGCCTTGATGAGGCGTGGTCGACAATGTGGGCCAGATGCCCGCCCTCTTGTCTGCCCTGATTCATTACGCGCAGTTATGTGCCCCCATGTTCCTCATCGTGGGGCTGGGATACGTGCTCACACGGTCGCTTCGATGGCCTCGCAGTGTCAGTGATGCGCTGAGCCAGGT
This sequence comes from Pseudomonadota bacterium, assembly GCA_041165245.1. Classification (GTDB taxonomy): domain Bacteria; phylum Pseudomonadota; class Gammaproteobacteria; order Burkholderiales; family Burkholderiaceae_C; genus Aquabacterium. The sequence goes on along the minus strand of JBEANX010000547.1, from coordinate 572 downwards.
GGTCTTCACCATCGCGCTGCCCGCCCTGCTCTTTGGCTTGATGAGCGAACTCTCGCGCCTGCCCCCGGTGGACCTTCGCGTGCTGGCGGCCTTCTTTGGCAGTTGCCTGCTGGTGTTCGCCATCGCACGTTATGTGGGGTGGCGGCTCTTCAGGCTTGATGGCGTGTCCCAATCCCTGTTCGCCCTCGCAGCCATCTTCTCAAACAACGCGCTGCTGGGCATCCCTCTGGCCAAAGCCACTTTGGGCGACGCCGCCATGCCCACCGTGGCCCTGGTGCTGGTGTTCAATTCGCTCTCGCTCTGGACGCTGGTGACCGTGTCTGTGGAGTGGGCACGCCATGGCAGCCCCACGCTTACAGGCTTTGGGGCCACGCTGCAAGGCGTTCTCAAGAACCCCCTCATCATCGCCATCTTGAGTGGCACTTTCGTGGGCTTGATGGGCTGGAGCCTCCCGCCCATGATCAAGGCCCCCTTGCATTGGGTTGGGCTGGGTGCGGCGCCTCTGGCCTTGTTCACGCTGGGCATGGGCCTGGCCGAGCACGGCATCCAGGCGCATTGGAAACTCAGCCTGA